>JANNFB010000161.1:0-12583 GCA_031379365.1 Burkholderiales bacterium | reverse complement strand
GGCAACGACCTGAAGGAATACGACGGGGCTTGGCACGTGCGGATCAATGATCAATGGCGATTGACGTTCAAGTGGGGCTCGAACGGCCCCTACGACGTTTTGATTGAGGACCCGCATTGAATGCGGTTGGCCCCCTGAGCTACTGAGCAGCATTGGAGTGCAACATGTTCAAGAGTGGTATGCGTCCTGTCCACCCTGGCGAGATTTTGCTGGAGGACTACATCAAGCCCATGGGCGTCAGCGTCCGAGCGCTGTCTTTGGCCTTGCACGTTCCTTACTCGCGACTTCGCGAAATTGTCGATGGCAACCGAGGGGTTTCTGCCGACACTGCACTGCGCCTGCAGCGCTATTTCGGTAGCGATGCGCAAGGCTGGCTGAATCTGCAAACCGCATACGACCTGCGAGTCGCTGAGAAGGTGAGCGCCAAGGCGATATCGAAGGAAATCTCGCCGCGGGCGATCGCTGTTTGATCGGACCGAAAACAGGGGAAGCAAATTCCTGGAAGCAGGCTCACACGAACTGCCGTCAATTGCCGGCGTCGACGACGACCAAGTGAGTGACCTTCTCGCGCCAGAGAGCCGCTGCCCGCCCTGCAAGGTTCAATGGGGCAGCCTCGGTGACCGGGGGCCACGCCGCCTCGCACAGGTGCGGTCTGCCGCGGTCACCCGCCGACGCACCGACGTCAGGGCATCAGCACCGTCGAGCCGGTCGTCTTGCGCGCCTCCAGGTCGCGGTGAGCCTGCGCCACCTCGGCCAGCGGGTAGCGCTGGTCGATGCGGATCTTCACCGCGCCGCTGCTGACGACGGCGAACAAGTCGTCGGCCATGGCCTGCGTGGCTTCGCGCGTGGCGATGTGGGTGAACAGGGTCTGCCGCGTCAGGTAGAGCGAGCCCTTGGGGCCGAGTAGGCCGGGGGCGAAGGGCGCCACCGGGCCTGAGGCGTTGCCGAAGCTGGCCATCAAGCCGAAGGGGCGCAGACAATCGAGGCTGCGCTCGAAGGTGTCCTTGCCGACCGAGTCGTACACCACCTTGACGCCATTGCCGCCGGTGATGGCCTTGACGCGGGCGACGAAGTCTTCGCTGCTGTAGTCGATGGCGTGGGCCGCACCGTGCTCTAGCGCCAGCGCGCACTTGGCCGCGCTGCCGGCCGTGCCGATGAGTTGCAGGCCCAGGGCCTTAGCCCATTGGCAGGCGATCAGGCCGACGCCGCCGGCCGCGGCATGGAAAAGCACGAAGTCGCCAGCCTGCAGGCCTTCCACCGGGCGTGTCTTCTTCAGCAGGTACTGCGCCGTCAGGCCCTTCAACATCATGCCGGCGGCGGTGTCGAAGGCGATGCCGTCGGGCAGCTTGCACACGGTCTTGGCCGACATCACGCGGACCTGGCTGTAGCTGCCGGGCGGGCTGCTGGCGTAGGCGGCGCGGTCGCCGGCCTTCAGGTGCGCGACGCCCTCGCCCACCGCCTCGATCACGCCGGCGCCTTCCATGCCCAGCATCAACGGCAGCGGGTTCGGGTACAGGCCCGTGCGCTGGTAGACGTCGATGTAGTTCAGGCCACAGGCGTGGTGGCGGATACGCACTTCGCCGGGGCCGGGGGCGCCGACCTCGAGGTCCACCAACTGCATCACCTCGGGGCCACCGAAGTGCTGGATCTGAATGGCTTGGCTCATCTGGATTCTCCTGGGGCAGGCTGCGAAAGCCGCGAGGTTAGCCGAGCGGCGAGAATTGCGTCGAGATGTCGACCCCTTGCTCACTTCGCTCGCTTCCCCCGGGGGGATCTCAGGCCGCTTGGGGCGGCCCGGCGCCGGCCTGAATGAAGCGCCTGATTCAAGCCCCCAACCTTGCCCTGGCCTCGCTGTGGTGCGACATGCTGGCGCAAGCCGGCTTCGAAGTCAGCGTGCAACGTGCGTTCGCCTCCAGCATCGCCGGCCAGATTCCGCCGGACCAGGCCCTGCCCGAGATCTGGGTGCATGCCGATGCCGAGCTCGACGCAGCACGTGCGCTGCTCGCCCAGTTGCAGCGCCCCGCCTGGCGCGAGTGGGTCTGCCGCGGATGCAACGAGCGCATCGACGGGCCCTTCGACCACTGCTGGCAGTGCGGCGCGGCGATGCCGGCATGATCAGCCGCCGTACCGCCCTGCTGATGACCCTGCCGCCGCTGATGTGGGCCGGCAACGCGGTGGTCGGCCGCTTGATGGTCGGCCACATGCCGCCGCTGACGCTGAACTTCGTGCGCTGGGCTTTGGCCGCGCTGCTGCTCGCCCCACTGGGCTGGCAGGCCCTGCAGGACTGGCGTGTCATCGCACGCTCATGGCCCTACCTGCTGGCCATCGGCTGCCTGGGCGTCGGCGCCTTCAACGCCTTCCAATACCTCGCCCTCACCACGTCGACGCCGCTCAACGTCACCTTGATCGCCGCCTCGGGCCCGATGTGGATGCTGGCGGTCGGCGCCCTGCTCTTTCGCCAGTCGATTGCGCCACGGCAGGTCGTCGGTGCGCTGCTTTCGCTGGCGGGCGTGGTGCTGGTGGTGGCACGCGGCTCCTGGGGCACCTTGTTCCAGGTGCACTTCGTCGCGGGGGACGGCTACATCCTGGTCGCTGCGCTGTCCTGGGCGCTGTACAGCTGGCTGCTGGCGCAACCGCCGGCGTGGTTGCGGCCGCCGCCGCCGCGCGAGACGTTGCAGGCCTGGGGCTGGGCCGGTCTGCTGTTGGTGCAGACGCTGTTCGGCCTGCTGGCCGCCGGCAGTGCGGCTGCGGTGGAACAGGCGCTCACGCCCACCGCGGCCATCGATTGGCGCAACGCCTGGGTGCTGGCCGCCCTGCTCTTCGTGGCCGTCGGGCCGTCGATCGTGGCCTACCGCAGTTGGGGCCTGGGGGTGGCGCTCGGCGGGCCGGCGCTGGCGGCCTTCTTCGCCAACCTGACGCCGTTGTTTGCGGCCCTGCTCTCGGCGCTGCTGCTGGGCGAAACGCCGCGCGGCTTCCACGCGCTGGCCTTCGCCCTCATCGTCGCCGGCATCGCCGTGTCGATCCAGCGCAAGGCATCGCCCAGGCCATGACGCTGACGCGGCGACAGTGGGCCCTGATCGCCCTGGTGACCCTGCTCTGGGG
The DNA here is from genome assembly GCA_031379365.1 of Burkholderiales bacterium. GTDB lineage: Bacteria > Pseudomonadota > Gammaproteobacteria > Burkholderiales > Burkholderiaceae_C > CADEEN01. Next base: position 9,481 of record JANNFB010000161.1, on the reverse strand, counting down.
CCTGAACTGGCCGATGATGAAGTTCGCCTTGCGCGAAGTCAGCCCGCTGTACTTTCGCGCCATCACCATGAGCGGCGGCACGCTGACGCTGATCGCCTTCTTTGCCTGGCGCAGCGTGCCGCTCGGCGTGAGCCGCCGGCAGTTCGTGAGCTTGGTGTGGCTGGCCTTGCCCAACATCATCGGCTGGCACCTGTGCTCCATCGTCGCACTGTCGCAGCTGCCGTCGGGGCGCGCCGTGATCCTGGCCTTCACGATGCCGGTGTGGACGGTGCTGGTGACGGTGCTGCTGTACGGCGAACGCATGGGCCCGCGCACCTGGCTGGCCGTGGTGGCCAGCATCACCTCGGTGGGCCTGCTGGCCACGAACGAACTGCTGGCTCTGGCCGGCCGCCCGATCGGCGTGCTCTGGCTGCAGGCCGGCGCGTTGTCGTGGGCCTTGGGCACCGTGCTGATGCGCCGCAGCGCCCTGAGCCTGCCGACGGAGGCCGTGACGGTCTGGATGATGCTGATCGGCTCCGTTTTCTTCTGGGCGGTGGCGCCGTGGGCCGAGGCGTGGCCCGCTTGGGGGGCGTGGGCCGCATCGACCTGGTGGTCGCTCGGCTACGGCGTGTTCCTCAACTTCGGCTTTGCCCAGGTGATCTGGTTCGGCCTGGTGCGTGTGCTGCCGGCGCAGGCCAGCGCATTCGCCGTGATGGCCGTGCCCTTGGTCGGCGTGGGTTCGGCGCACTTGATCTTGGGCGAAGTGCTTCACCCCACCGACTGGATCGCTGCCGCGTGCATCGTGGTGGCCATCTTCAGCGCCACCGGCGGCGCAGGGCGGCTCGCGCGCAGCGACAATGCCGTGCGATGACACCGCCTCGACCGACCCTGGCCCTGATCGCCGCGCTCGACCGCGAGCGTGCGATCGGGCGAGGCGGTGAGTTGCTGTGGCAAGAGCGCGCCGACCAGCAGCACTTTCGTGCCGTGACGATGGGCTGCCCAGTGATCATGGGGCGCAAGACCTGGGACTCGCTGCCGGCGAAGTTCCGGCCCCTGCCGGGGCGGCGCAACATCGTCGTCACCCGCAATGCCGCGTGGCAAGCAGCGGGCGCCGACGCCGTCCCTTCCCTGGCCGATGCGCTGGCACAGGTCGCCGAGGCCCACAAGGTTTTTGTGATCGGCGGCGGCGAGCTGTATGCGAGCGCCCTGCCCTTCGCCGATGAACTGGTGCTGACGGAGATCGACGCCGCGTTCGGCGGCGCCGACACCTTCTTCCCGGCCATCGATCCGGCGCGTTTCGAGCCCGGTCTGCGCGAGAGCCATTGCGCCGCCGACGGCACCCGTTTCGCCTTCGTCACTTACCGCCGCAAGCCATGAAACTCGCGCCCTGTCACCTCAAAGCGCGTGGCTGCACCGTGGCGAAGCAAGTCAACAAGCTACCTGCCCATGGCGGCATCGTACCGACCGACATGCGTGGCGAAGGGAGGCCTGTCTTGCGTGCGCCAACGGGTCTGTCGATCACTTGAAGTCTTGGCAGAGCCCAATTCGCGCCAGAACGTCCGCGGGCGCGAGACATGTTGTTTCGACTGCCGCTGTTGCCCGCAATCGTCGGGGTGGGGGACGAGTGCAGGGCCTGGCTGACGCCTCGTCCGAAGCGAAGCCGACTTTTCGGACAGGTTGGATATGTAATCGTTAAAATAAGTAGGTTGTATTTTTAACGCACATGGCGCACACTCAGCCATGGCCACCCGACGCCCGATCGCGACGCCCCCCCGCAAAGCCGAGCCCACCGCGAAAAGGCCTCGCCCTCAGCCACGACAAGCAGTTGCACCCTCCCAGGCCCCCAGCGTCGCGCAGGAGATTGGCCGACGCATCACTGCGGCCAGCAAAGCCAACCCGGGGCGCGTGCACACGCCTTTCGACTTCCTTGACCTCGGTTCGCCTCACAGCGTGGGCATGGCGCTGATGCGCTTGGTCCGCAATGGCGCCTTGCGTCGCCTGGCACGTGGCCTCTACGACGTTCCCCGGCAGCATCCTCTCCTTGGTGAACTGCAACCCAGCGTCGACGAGATCGTGCAAGCGCTGTCGCGCCGTAACGGCGCCTCGGTGCAGCCAGCACAGGCCATGGCCGCCAACCTGCTGAGCCTGTCGGAGCAGGTGCCGGTGCGCGCCATCTATGAAACCGACGGGCCAAGCCGCACCGTGAAGGTAGGCTCGCAGACGATTCAGTTCAAACATCGACCGCCACGCCAGGTGCGCAGCGCCAATCCGATGAGCAACCTTGTCTTCGCAGCACTGCGCAGCGTCGGCAAGGCCAACGTCAGTGAGGCCCGGGTCGCACACTTGCGCGAGACGCTATCGGAGAAGGACCGTGCGGCCTTGTTGAAGGACCTCCCGCTGGCACCGGCCTGGATGCACCCGCACCTTCGTTTCATCGCGACTTTCGAACCTCGATCCAAAACGGCAGCAAAGGCGCTGCCACGACGCCAGCAACCCGCCTGATGGCTCCCGTACGATGGACTCCTTCGCCACCCTGCCACCTGCCGAGCGAGCGCTGATCGTCACCGAAGCCGCCGGCCGCTTGGGGCTCGTGCCATTGATCGTGGAAAAGGACTTCTGGGTCTGTTGGACGCTCGCCTGCATCTTCGAGGTCGAAGCAGTAGCCCCGCATGTGGTGTTCAAGGGCGGCACGTCGTTGTCTAAGGTGTTCGGCGCGATCGAACGCTTCTCCGAAGACATCGATCTGGCCGTCTCGCCGCAGGCGCTCGGCTTCGAGGCAGCAGCGCTTGACGAAGCGCCCTCGGCCAGTCAACGCCGCAAGCGCGTGCAGGCACTGGAAGCCGAGTGCGAGCGCTGCGTGTCGGAGCGCTTTCGCCCGGCGCTCGAAGTCGCCATCGCGGCCAAGCTCGGTGTCTCGAAGCACACGAATGGCTGGCTGCGCTACGAGATCGATGCGCTGGCCGGTACACCAAACTTACTGTTCACATACCCGTCCGCGCTCGCGCAGACTGGCGGCTACATCGCGAAGCAAGTAAAGCTGGAGTTCGGCGCCCTGACCGATCAGCAGCCCACTGGTGCGCACGCCATCGCAGCACTGCTCGCCCAGACACCGGGCGTCGACCTGGAGAGCGCCTACGACGATCTTCGAGCGAAGGTCGTGGCACTGGAGATCACTCGCACGTTCTGGGAGAAGGCGACGATCCTGCACGCGGAACACCACCGGCCGCTGGACCTGCCGATCCGCGACCGTATCGCCCGACACTACGCAGACTTCGAGGCGCTGTGGCGCCATCCGCGTCGTGCCGAGGCGCTCGCCAGGCTCGATCTGCTCGAAGACGTGGTGCGTCACAAGAGCCGCTTCTTTTCGTCAGGCTGGACCCAATACCAGACCGCCAGACTGGGAACGTTCAGGCTCGTTCCGCCGCCCACGCGTCAGACAGCCTTGGCGAGGGACTATGCGACGATGGCACCGATGTTCATCGGCGTGCCGATCGAGTTCGATGTACTGTTGCAGCGCCTTCAGGCTGCGGAGCAGCAGCTCAACGATGGGAGCCTGTTTCGTCCCGCGTGATCCTCACACAGTTGGGAATGTGTCTGGGGGTACAAATCGAACATCGATGAGTAACACTCAACCAAGTCAAAGCTAAATCGCAACAATGAAACTCGCCACCTGGAACGTCAACTCGCTCGGCGTGCGCCTGCCGCAGTTGCTCGACTGGCTCGCTGCGCATCAGCCCGACGCCATCGTGCTGCAGGAAACCAAGCTCACCGACGACAAGTTTCCGCAGGCGGAGATCGAGGCCGCGGGCTATCGCGCCGAATGGTTCGGCCAGAAAACCTACAACGGCGTGGCGCTGCTGTCCAAAACCGCAGCGACCGATGTCGTGCGCAACATCCCCGGCTTCACGGATCCACTCGCCCGTGTCATCACCGGCACCGTCGACGGCATCCGCATCGTCGGTGCCTACTTCCCGAACGGTCAGGCCCCGGGTACCGACAAGTTCGAATACAAGATGCAGTGGCTGCGCGGGCTGCGCGATTGGTTGCGTGAAGAAATCGCGCAGCACCCAAAACTCGTGCTGCTGGGCGACTTCAACATCGCGCCCGACGACCGCGATGTCTTCGACCCGGTCGCCTGGGCCGGCCAGATCCATTGCACCGACGAAGAGCGTGATCACCTGAAGAAGTTGATCGGCCTGGGAATGGTCGATGCGTTTCGGCTGTTCGACCAAGCGCCGAAATCCTGGTCGTGGTGGGACTACCGCAACCTGGCCTTTCGCAAGAACCAAGGCCTGCGCATCGACCTGATCCTGGTCAGCGAGGCGCTGCAAGCCTCGGTGCAAGCCTGCACCATCGACAAGGCGCCGCGCAAGAACGAACGGCCGAGCGACCATGCGCCCGTTGTGCTGACCCTGGCTTGAGGTCCAGCGCGCGGCGTCTCAGTCGTCGAGACCGAGTTCCTGGATCTTGCGCGTGATGGTGTTGCGGCCGATGCCCAGGCGCTGCGCGGCCTCGATGCGGCGGCCGCGGGTGCTGTCGAGTGCAGTGAGGATCAGTTTGGCTTCGAACTGGCGTGTCAGGGCGTCCCAGACCTCGGGGGTGTTGCTGTCGAGCAGGACGCGCGCTTCGCGCTCGAGGTCGGCCAGCCAACCCGCGCTGGTCATGGCCGCTGCGGGCACCGTCATCCCCGTTGCTGGGAGCTGCGGCGGCGCAGCGCCCAGGGCCACCGCAGGCATACCGCCGGAGGTGGCTGCAGGCGCAGGCGCTGCTGTCAACTCGGGCGGCAAGTCCTTCACCTCGACCATCTGCGCTGGCGCCATCACGGTCAGCCAGTGGCAGATATTCTCGAGCTGGCGCACGTTGCCGGGGTAATCGAAAGCCAGCAGGCGAGCCAGGGCGGCCTCGGACAAGCGCTTGGCCTCGACGCCGAGATCCTTGGCGCTGCGCTGCAGGAACTGGCGTGCCAGCATCGGGATGTCATCCGGGCGCTCGCGCAGCGCCGGCAGGCGCAGGCGGATCACGTTCAAGCGGTGGAACAGGTCTTCGCGGAACGCCCCGTCCTTGACGCGTTGCTCGAGGTTCTGGTGCGTGGCGGCGATCACGCGCACATTGCTCTTCTGCGGCTGGTGGCCGCCGACACGGTAGAACTGGCCGTCGGAGAGCACGCGCAGCAGGCGGGTCTGCAAGTCGAACGGCATGTCGCCGATCTCGTCGAGGAAGAGCGTGCCGCCGTCGGCCTGCTCGAAGCGGCCGCGGCGCATGGTCTGGGCGCCGGTGAAAGCGCCGCGCTCGTGGCCGAACAGTTCGCTCTCGAGCAGGTCCTTCGGGATGGCTGCGGTGTTGATGGCCACGAAGGGGCCACTGCCGCGCGGGCTGTGCTTGTGCAGGGCCAGCGCCACCAACTCCTTGCCCGAGCCGCTCTCGCCGGTGATCAGCACCGTGACCTGGCTTTGCGACAGGCGGCCGATGGCGCGGAACAAGTCCTGCATCGCCGGCGCCTGGCCCAGCATCTCGGGCGTCTCGCCGGGCCGCTCGCTGGCCACCGCCTCGCGCAGGCTTTCCTCGACGGCACGCCGGATCAGCTCGACCGCCCGCGGCACATCGAAGGGTTTGGCCAGGTAATCGAAGGCCCCGCCCTGGAAGGCCGAGACGGCGCTGTCGAGGTCGGAATAGGCCGTCATCACGATCACGGGCAGACCGGGCAGGCGCAGCTTGATCTTGGCCAGCAGGTCGAGCCCCGAGCCGCCGGGCATGCGGATGTCGCTCACGAGCACCTGCGGCTCGTCGTCGTCGAGCGCGGCGAGCACGTCGCGCGCATTGGAGAAGGCGCGGACGGCAAACTGCTCTCGCGCCAGCGCCTTCTCGAGCACGAAGCGGATCGATTGGTCGTCATCGACGACCCAGATGGGTTTCATGCGCGGGGCTTTTGTGTCATGGCAGCGGGAGGAGGATCGTGAACACCGTTCGGCCCGCCTCGCTGTCGCATTCGATCGTGCCTTGATGTTGCTGCACGAAGGTCTGCGCCAAGGTCAGCCCGAGGCCCGATCCGCCCTCACGCCCCGTTACCAGCGGGAAGAAGATGCGCTCACGAATCGCCTCGGGCACACCGGGCCCGTTGTCCTCGATATGCAATTCGAGTGCCAAGCGCCAGCGTTGCTTGCCAATCGTCACTTGGCGGCCGATGCGGGTGCGGATCGACAGCTCGGCATCCCCCGCCTGGATGCGCTCGGCCAGCGCCTGCACCGCGTTGTGGGCGATGTTGAGAACGGCCTGGATCAGTTGTTCGCGGTCGCCGCGGAACTCAGGAATCGATGTGTCGTAGTCGCGCTTGAAGTGCAGGCCGCGCGGGTGCTCGGCCAGCACCAGGGAGCGCACCCGCTCGCAGACTTCGTGGATATTGACGTCGGCCACGATGTGGGCGTGCCGATGCGGCGCCAGCAGGCGGTCGACCAGCAGTTGCAGGCGGTCGGCCTCGGCAATGATGACCTGGGTGTATTCCGTCAGCCCACGGCGCTTGTCGGCCCAGCCCTCCAGCTCCATGCCCAGCAGTTGGGCTGCACCGCGGATGCCGCCGAGCGGGTTCTTGATCTCGTGCGCCAGGTTGCGCACCAGCTCCTTGTTCGCCTGGGCCTGGCCCTGGGTGCGCTCCTCGCGGTCCTGCCGCGTCTGCTGCTCGATCTCGATCATCTCGACCACCACGCGCTCCGGGTCGTCGGTCTGGTTGACGATGACATGCACTGGCAAGACTTCCGGGTGGCCGCCGCCGGGCCGGCGCAGCAGGCCATCGAAGCGGCCGCTGGCGATGCGGTTGGCGCTCACCGCCGCCAGCGTTTCGCGCAGCGGTTGGGGCTCGGCCAGCCAGTCGGGCAGCAGGGTGCCGATCAATGCGCGCCGGCCCGTGCCGAGCAGGTTCTCGAAGGCGGTGTTGGCATGCAGGCATTCGCCGTCGGGCCGCACCACGGCCACCATGGTGACCAACAGGTCGAAAGCCGCCAGCGGGTCAGCGGCCGCCGCAGCCGCGCGCGCTGGGTCGTGCACGGTTCAGGCCCGCGGCGGGCAGCGCGTTGGCAATCGAAGTGCGCTGCCGGTGTTCAAGTCATTCCTTGGCAGCGGGGAGCTTGGCCAGTTCGCGCTTGAGTGCGGCCACGTCGCTCTGCTTGCGCGCGATGGCGGCCTTCATCTCCTCGACGCGGTCGAGGTACTTCTGGTAGTTGCGCTCGTCGCCCTTGCGTTCGGGTTCGCCGTTGCTGAACTCCTTCTGCAGTTCAGCCAGTTTGGCTTCTTCGCGCCGGAGCTCGTCAGCCAGGATCTTGCGGGCGTCGCTGTCGCGGGCGCGTTGTTCGCCGGCGTCGACCTTGGCGTCAGAGGCCCGCGGCGCACCCGAGGGCGGCGTACCGGACTGCGGCCGCGGTTTGGGCGGCGAGACCACCGTGATCGGCGCGTTCTCGATCGTGCGGCAGCCCCGGTCTTGGGCCTGCACCGGCGTGATCTGGTCGGTATAGAGCACTGGCGGGCCGGGGCAGCGATAGACCGTGCCGTTCTGGGCCAGAGCCGCCGTGCTGCCGAGCACCAGCAGCAGGCCGAGCCAACGATTGCTTGAAATTGGGTTCTTCATGGCCATTCAACGCATTGTGGCCCAGGCCTGGTGCACAAGAAAAAAGGGGCGGCTCGCGCCACCCCTTGGTTCGTGACCGAACAGTCGATCAGAGCGAGTAGTACATGTCGAATTCGACCGGATGGGTGGCCATGCGGAAGCGCGTCACTTCCTGCATCTTCAGCTCGATGTAAGCGTCGATGTAGGCGTCGGTGAACACGCCACCCTTGGTCAGGAAGGCGCGGTCCTTGTCGAGGTATTCCAGCGCCTGGTCGAGGCTGTGGCACACCGTCGGGATCTTCGCGTCTTCTTCCGGCGGCAGGTGGTACAGATCCTTGCTGGCGGCCTCGCCGGGGTGAATCTTGTTTTCCACCCCGTCCAGGCCCGCCATCAGCAGCGCCGAGAAGCCCAGGTAGGGGTTCATCAGTGGGTCGGGAAAGCGCGCCTCGACGCGCCGGCCCTTCGGGTTGGCAACGTGCGGAATGCGGATGGAAGCCGAGCGGTTCTTCGACGAATAGGCCAGCTTCACCGGCGCCTCGAAACCGGGCACCAGGCGCTTGTAGCTGTTGGTGCCAGGGTTGGTGATGGCGTTGAGCGCGCGGGCATGCTTGATGATGCCGCCGATGTAGTACAGCGCAAAGTCCGACAGGCCGGCATAGCCGTCACCGGCGAACAGGTTCTTGCCGTCCTTCCAGACGCTCTGGTGCACGTGCATGCCCGAGCCGTTGTCGCCGACGATCGGCTTGGGCATGAAGGTCGCCGTCTTGCCGTAGGCATGGGCCACGTTCTGGATCACGTACTTCTGCAGTTGCACCCAGTCGGCGCGCTGCAGCAAGGTGCTGAACTTGGTGCCGATCTCCATCTGGCCGGCGTTGGCCACCTCGTGGTGGTGCACTTCGCAGGGGATGCCCACGGTCTCGAGAATCAGGCACATCTCCGAGCGCATGTCCTGGAAGGAGTCGACCGGCGGCGTCGGGAAGTAGCCGCCCTTCACTGCCGGGCGGTAGCCCGAGTTGCCGTGCTCGTATTCCTTGCCGGTGTTCCAGGCGGCCTCTTCGGATTCGATCTTCGAGAAACAGCCCGACATGTCGTTGCCCCAGCGCACGCTGTCGAAGACGAAGAACTCCGGTTCGGGGCCGAAGTAAGCGGTGTCGCCCAGCCCAGACGCCTTCATGTAGGCCTCGGCGCGCTTGGCGAGCGAACGCGGATCGCGCTCGTAGGGCTTGCCGTCGGCGGGCTCGACCACGTCGCAGGTCAGCAGCAGCGTCGGCTCTTCGAAGAAGGGGTCGATATTGGCGGTGTTCGGGTCGGGTATGAGTTGCATGTCCGAGGCTTCGATGCCCTTCCATCCGGCGATCGACGAGCCGTCGAAGGCGTGGCCGGCAGTGAACTTGTCTTCGTCGAAGTGCGACACCGGAACGGTAACGTGTTGTTCTTTGCCACGCGTGTCGGTGAAGCGGAAGTCAACGAACTTGATTTCGTTGTCCTTCACCATCTTCATCACGTCGGCAACGGTCTTGCTGGCCATCAGGGCTCTCCTAGCGGGCGTTTGGATTGGGTGGGGGGATACAAAAAGCGCAGGCGAATGTAGCAGAAAGCATGCCCGCAGCCGGTGCGCGCGGCCCTGCTGCGTCCACTCAGCAGGCGCCCCAACACGAGGCGCCAATACGCACCGTTTCGGGGTTACTTGTGCCGGCCTAACGCACCAATTCGGGGCCGGTTCGGGCGCCCACGGCGGCCAAGCCCGTCAGCAGGTCCTCGTAAGCCGCCGGCAGCAAAGGCGCCTTGCCTTTGACGCCCAGTTCGATGTGGCGGCCGTGCACGGGGTGGTCCACGCTGGGCAGGCTGAACACGCGAACGCCGGCGTGGTCGCGCTCCAGCGCCTCCATCAAAGGCGTCAAGCTGGCC
>JANNFB010000159.1:0-10717 GCA_031379365.1 Burkholderiales bacterium | reverse complement strand
GGCGGCTGCCTCGAAGCGATCAAGGAAGGGCTGCTCTGTGAACAGCATCGACAGGTTGGCAGCAAACTTGGGCATGCGGGTCACTCCAGCAGGCCAGCCATCTCGAGGCCCTGACGGCCCTCGGGGTGGCGGCAGTCGATGTCCTCGAACTCATTGATCTTGTCGATCTCGGTGCCCATCGCAATGTTGGTGACCTTCTCGAGAATCACTTCCACCACCACCGGCACGCGGAACTTCTGTGCCATGGCTTGGGCTTCGATCAAGGCCGACTCGATCTTCTCGGGGTCGGTCACGCGCACGCTCTTGCAGCCCAGGCCGTGCACAACGGCCTGGTGGTCCACCCCGTAGCTCTTGAGCGCCGGGTCGTCGACATTCTGGTTCTCGAAGGCGAGCTGGACGCAGAAATCCATCTCGAATCCGCGCTGGCTCTGGCGGATCAAGCCCAGGTAGCTGTTGTTCACCAGCACCTGCACATAAGGCAGGCGGAACTGCGCACCGACCGCCAGCTCTTCGATCATGAACTGGAAGTCGTAGTCGCCGGCCAGGCCAACCACGGTGCGTGTCGGGTCGGCCGCCACCACACCCAGCGCGGCAGGGATGGTCCAACCCAGCGGGCCGGCCTGGCCGCAGTTGATCCACTGCCGCGGGCCATAGACGTGCAGGAACTGCGCTCCAGCGATCTGGCTCAGGCCGATGGTGGTGACGTAGATGGTGTCCCTTGGGAACACCTTGTTCATCTCTTCATAGACGCGCAGCGGCTTGATCGGCGTCTCGGTGAAGTGGGTCTTGCGATGCATCAACTTCTTGCGCTCGGCGCAGCGGCTGACCCATTCGCTGAAGTTCTTCAGCTGCTTGGCCGCCTGGCGTTCGCGCGCCACCGCGACGAAAAGTTCGAGCGCGGCCTTGGCGTCGCTGACGATACCCAGGTCGGGGTTGAAGACGCGGCCGATCTGGGTCGGCTCGATGTCGACGTGGACGAACTTGCGGCCCTTGCAATAGACCTCGGTCGAGCCGGTGTGGCGGTTCGCCCAGCGGTTGCCGATGCCGAGCACGAAGTCGCTCGCCAGCATCGTGGCATTGCCGTAGCGGTGGCTGGTCTGCAGGCCGACCATGCCGGCCATCAGCGGGTGGTCATCAGGGATCGCGCCCCAGCCCATCAGGGTCGGGATCACCGGCACGCCGGTGAGTTCGGCAAACTCCACGAGCAGGTCGCAGGCGTCGGCATTGATGATGCCGCCACCGGCCACGATCAGCGGCTTCTCGGCCGCCATCAACATGTCCAGCGCTTTCTCGATCTGCTTGCGCGTGGCCGCGGGCTTGTACACCGGCAGGGGTTCGTAGGAATCGATGTCGAACTCGATCTCGGCCATCTGCACGTCGAAGGGCAGGTCGATCAGCACCGGGCCGGGGCGGCCCGAGCGCATCAGGTGGAAGGCCTGCTGGAAGGCGCGGGGCACCAGCCCCGGCTCGCGCACCGTGACGCTCCATTTGGTGACGGGCTTGCTGATCGACTCGATGTCCACCGCCTGGAAGTCTTCCTTGTACATGCGCGCCCGCGGCGCCTGGCCGGTGATGCACAGGATGGGGATGCTGTCGGCGATGGCCGAGTACAGACCGGTGATCATGTCGGTGCCGGCCGGCCCCGAGGTGCCGATGCACACGCCGATGTTGCCGGCCTTGGCGCGGGTGTAGCCCTCGGCCATGTGCGAGGCGCCTTCGACGTGGCGGGCCAGGATGTGCGAGATCGACTCGCGCTCGCGCATCGCCGCATACAACGGGTTGATGGCGGCGCCGGGCACGCCGAAGGCTTGCGTGATGCCTTCCTTTTCCATCACCAGCACGGCTGCCATTGCGGCTTTCATCTTGGCCATCTGCGTCTCCTGTTTTTGATGTAGAGATGGTCCGCGCCCCGGCCCGGTATGGCAATCCCCGTGGGGGGATAACTGCTATTCCGTGGCGGAATACAGGGCCCGTTTCGGTCTACAGTCGCCGCCATGGACCGCATCACCGGCGTACAGCTTTTCATCCGTGTTGTCGAAACTGGCAGCTTCTCCAAGGCAGCGCTCGAACTCGGGGTGACCCAGCCGACGGCGACGAAGTCCGTGGCGGCGACCGAGCAGCGGCTGGGCGCGCGGCTGCTGCACCGTTCGACGCGCGGCGTCACACCGACCGAGGTGGGGGCGCTGTACTACGAGAAGTGCAAGCTGATCGCGCGCGAAATGGACGAGGCCGACAACCTCGCCACCTTGTTGCAAAGCAAGCTCGGCGGCATCCTGCGCATCAGCACATCGGTGGCCTTCGGTCGCCGCGTCGTCACGCCACTGGCGCTGAAGTTCATGCGCGATCATCCCGAGGTCGGCATCGACCTGAGCTTCGAGGATCGCTACGTCAATCTGGTGGAGCAGAGCATCGACATCGCGTTGCGCATGGGCCGCATGGCCGACTCGTCGCTCGGTGCGCGCTACCTCGGCAACAACCCCTGGCTCACCGCCGCGTCACCGGCCTACCTCGCGCAGCGTGGCGAGCCGCTGGCGCCCGCCGACTTGACTGCGCACGATTGCCTGATCTACAGCAGCGTGCAGGGTGACGACCGTTGGCAGTTCAGCACGCCCACGGCCGAAGGCGTGTCGGTCCCGGTGACAGGCGGCCTGCGCTCGAACAACCTGTCCGCTGTGCTCGCAGCCTGTCGTGCCGGCATGGGCGTGGCCGTGTTGCCGTGGTATGTGGCACGCGAGTCGGTGGCCGACGGCAGCATCCTGCCCGTCCTGCGAACCTTCGCCTTGCCAGCACAGGAGCTGCACGCGGTCTTCCCCTCGCCCAAGCTGGTGCCGGGCAAGGTGTTGGGCTTCATCGAGTTCCTGCAACGCGAGCTGGCCGGGCAATGGTGGCAGCGGCCAATATGACGCCGCCGTGGTGGCGGGCCAATGCGGGTCAGCGATCGCCGCGTGGCACCAGCTCTTGTACCGTCGCGAGCAGGGCGTTCAGATCGACAGGCTTGGTCAAGTAAGCATCGAAACCAGCGGCCCGGCCGGCCTGGATATCCGCCGGCATGGCATTGGCGCTCACGGCCACCACGGGGATGGCGCGAGTCACTTCCGCCGCGCGCAGTTGCCGCAGCACTTCGAAACCATCCATGCCGGGCAGTTGAATGTCCAGCAGGATCAGGTCGGGGACGGCATCCTTTGCCAGCGTCAAGCCTTCCTGTGGCAGCGCGGCTGTCAGTGTTTGCACGCCGGCCAGCCGTTCCAGCATGGCCTGCATGAGGAGCGTGTTGACGGGGTTGTCTTCGATGTAGAGCACGGTGCGGGGCGCCGTGTCGGCGCCAGGCAGGGTGGCCGGCGCTGAAGTGGCAGGCGTCGCAGTCGCCGGCAATGGCGTCGGTGCGCTGGCTTGCCGCAGTGCGACCCAGAACGTGCTGCCTCGGCCGACCTGGCTGTCGACACCGATCGTGCCACCCATGGCCAGCACCAGGCGCCGACTCAAGGCCAGGCCGATGCCGGTGCCCTCGATGCCGGTCTGGCCGGCTGAGAGGCGCTCGAAGGGCTGGAACAGGCGCTGTTGCTCTTCCAGCGTCAGGCCCTGGCCTTCGTCGGACACCGCCAGACGCAGCTGGTCGCCGGCGCGGCTGCATGCCAGAGTCACGGTGCCACCGGCACGGTTGTACTTGATCGCGTTGGCCAGCAGGTTGAGCAGCACCTGCTTCAAGCGCGTGCGGTCGGCCAGGACCCCCTCTTCGAGGCGGTCGGCAGCGGGCGCCCGCAAGCTCACCTCGCGCGAGACGGCCAGTGGTCGCACCAATCCCAGGCATTCGTCGACCACCTCGCCCAGTCTCACGGGGACACACTCGACCAGCAGATCGCCGGTTTCGATGCGGCCGAGGTCGAGCATCTCGTTGATGAGCTCGAGCAGGTGGCTGGCGCCGCGCATGATCTCGCTGACGCGGACATGCTGCGCCGAGGTCAGGGGGTCGAGCGGGTCGGTCTCGAGCAGTTGGCCGAAACCCAGGATGGCATTCATCGGGGTGCGCAGTTCGTGCGACATCTGCGAGAGAAAGCGCGACTTGGCCTGGTTGGCGCGCTCGGCCTCGTCGCGTGCCTCGGTCAGGGCCTCTTCAGCGCGGATGCGGTCGGTGATGTCGCGAAAGCTCCAGACGCCGGTCGGGCCGGAATCGGCCAGCAAGGGCACGAAGCGCCGCTCCAGAACCCGGCCGTCGCGCAGCACCAGGCTGTCTTGGTGGGCCTCGTTGCGGGCCAGGATGTCGGCGATGCGCTGCGCTTCTGCGTCTGCATCGACAAAGTGGCTGTGCGCTGCTTTCATGACGCTGGCCCGCGTGGTGTCCCTGGCCTGATCGGCGGGGATGTGCCAGATCTCGAAGAAGTGATCGTTGGCGAAGAGCAAGCGGTCATCGGGGTCGTTGGCTTCGAACGCGAACATGCCGTCGGCCGTGGCGTTGAGCGTGCGGCGCAAGTGCTCGGCGTTGGCGGCGAGTTGACGGCGGCTGTTCTCCTGCTCCGTGACGTCGCGAGACACCATGACGACGCAGCGCGCGCCGTCGGCCAGCCCGGCATAGGGGTAGTAGGTGGTTTCGAATTCGCGGCCCGTCATGCCGGGATGCTCAACGCGGGCTCGCACCACGCGCGTCTGTTTCAGTGCGATGCAGTCTGCTGCCGCTTGGCGCCGCTCGGCGCCGGCCCCGGCCGGGAAAATATCCCAGGTGTGGCGGCCGAGAGCCGCATGGCGCTTGACGCCTGTTTCGCCGCACCAGGCATCGTTGACCATGCGGTAGACCATGTCTTCGCCGATCACTGCCACCATGTCGGTGATGGAGTTGGCCACCACCTGGTAGACCTGCAGCGCGGCTTCGGCCTCGCGGTGCGCCGTGATGTCGGTCCACAGCCCGACCGAACCCAGGCGACGCCCGAGCGTGTCGACCATGGGCGTGGCGTTGTTGTGGCAATGCACCCGTGTGCCATCAGGCCGCGTGATGCTGATGTCGTAGCTGCCGGTTTGGCCTTGGCGCCGAGCCGCAATCTGGGCCTGCAGCTCGGCCAGTTCGGCCCCTTCGAAGAACTCGAAGACACTGCGGCGGAGGACCTGCTCGCGGGGGCGGCCGAGAAGGTTGCACATCGCCGGGTTGAGATCGCTGGTCAGGCCTTGTGTGTCGATGAACCAATACCCCTGCAGAGTCGTTTGCATCAACACACTGAGCAGATTCTCGCGCTCTGCCAGTGCGAGCTCAGCCGCTTGGGCTTGCTCGCTGCCGCGGCGCGCGGCCAGGCTCTGAGTTCTCTCGCCCTCGCGCAGTCGGGTGGTTTCCCGCACCGTTCGTTGCGTGCGCAATGCGTTCAGGCCGGCCATTCCAGCGAACAGCAGAACGATGGCCGCGATGCCGAGCGACGCGCGCTGGCCGTTCTGAGCCAGATGCAGCAGCAAGGCTCCGATCACTGGTGCCGTGAACAAGAGCGCGGCCGTCAGATCGAACGCCGTGGCGAGCAAAGAGCCGGCAGCCATGGCGAACAATGCGAATGCCAGCAAATTGAAGTCGGCGCCCTGGGTCGCCTGCAGACCCAGGAGCCCGCCAGTGCCCCAAACGATGCCGTGCAGCGCGAATGCGGCACGGTAGCGTCGCAGCCAGAGGCTGGCTGCGCGCAGTTCGCCGGAGGTCCTGCGCTCCACCACCGCCACGCCCAAACGCAGCGCGAGTGCAAGCGCCAAGCAGATCAACCAGGCGAGGAGGTAGAGCGCCTCGGCGCGGCGCCACATCAGCACCACCAACAGAATGCCCAACAGCCCACTCGCGGTCGCTGAGCCGACCGCGATGTTGCGGTGCAGGCGAACCTGCTCTGCGGCGAGCGTGTCGTCGATCGCGGGCATTGAATCCGTCAAGCCACTCCTCTCCGGCACCGCCAGCGCCGTTCCCTGAATGTCCTCGCCGCCCACCCAGGGGCAGGCCGGCCTGTCGATTTGGGCGGAACTCTAACCCGCGTCGCTGGGTGGCGGAGCGGCAGGCGCTTCGCTCCACAGTCGGCCCGCCGTGGCCCAGTCATGGCGCGCCACATCCCGAAAGATCACGTCCACGCTGGCGGCGCTGGCGCCCAGCACGCGCACGCAGGCGTCGGTCAGCGCTTGGGCCAGCGCGGCCTTCTGCTGCGGGCTGCGGCCCTCGAACATTTCGACATGCAGGGTGGGCATCGGCGTTGTCCTTTCAGTCCTTGAATCCGGGAGACAGGCGTTGCGCACGACGCAGCAGGGCGGGCCACTCGGCGTCCCCATCCCAGGTGCTGCCGTCGCCGACCCATTGGCGGTGGGTGTGCGCGGCAATCGTGTCGTCGACCGGCAGCACGCTGGCGTTGCTCGTCGGTGTTGCTTGCAACTGCGCCTGCGCCGCGCGCTCGAGCAGGTACATCAGCATGTAGGCCTCGGCCACGCTGCGGCCGACCGTCAGCGTGCCGTGATGGGCCAGGATCAGTCCGTCGAGCGCGCCCAGGTTGGCGGCCAGGCGCTGCTGCTCGTCGGCACCCAGCGCCAAGCCTTCGTAGGCGTGGTGGCCGAGGCGGCCGTGCAGCCGCATGGCCCATTGCGATGTGGGCAGCAGGCCCTCGGGGCGCATCGACAGGGCCACGCCCCAGGGCGCATGCAGGTGGATCACGCACTCGACTTCCGGTCGCGCAGCATGCACTGCGCCGTGGATGGTGAAGCCGGTGGGGTTGACGCGGCGGCCGCTGCCGTCCACCACCTCGCCTTGGATGTTGACCTTGACCAGATTGGAGGCGCAGACCTCGTCGAAGCCAAGGCCGAACTCATTGATCAGGTAGACCCCGGGCTCACCTGGCACTGTGGCCGACAGGTGGGTGTAGATGGTGTCGTCCCAGCCGGCCAACGCAGCCAGGCGGTAGGCGGCAGCCAGATCGATGCGAACAGCGGCTTCGCTGCGGGGCGGTCGCGTCATGGTGGCCCCGCTCACGGCGAAGGCCCGGGGGCACCGGCTTCAAACCAGCGCTTGATCACGGCCCGCTCGTCGTCTTTGATCTGGCTTGCATTGTTCATTGGCATCAACTTGAGCACCACAGCTTGTTGGTAGATGGCTTGCGCTTGCTGCTGAATCAGAGCCGGGGTGTGCAGGGCGACGTTCTTGCTTTGCAGTTGTGCGTTGTGGCACATCACACAGCGCTGTTCAATGACCGCGCTCACCGTGGCAAAGCTCACCGGCTGCGATGCTGCGGCCAGGGCCTTTGCGCTGGGGGGTGGCGGAGCCAGCCAGATGGCGAGGCCGACCAGCACGGCGGTGCCGATCACCGCGTGCTCCCAGGGCACGCGCTGGCCTTGCACCAGGGCCTTGTGGCGGGCCACGAAGCTGTGGCGGATGAGCGCACCGGCCAGCATCAGGAGCACCAGTACCAGCCAATTGTGCGGGCCCTGGTAGAGCCAACCATAGTGGTTGGACAGCATCGCCACCAGCACCGGCAGCGTGAAGTAGGTGTTGTGCACACTGCGCTGCTTGGCGCGCCAGCCGAGGATGGGGTCGACCGGCTGACCCGCCTTGAGTTGGGCCACGACTTTGCGTTGGCCGGGGATGATCCAGACAAACACGTTCGCGCTCATCGCGGTGGCCAGCATCGCGCCGACCAGCAGGAAGGCCGCGCGCCCGGCGAACAGTTGGCAGGCCAGCCAGGAGGCGAAGACGACGAAGGCCAGCACGCCGGCGCCGACGATCAGGTCGCCGTGCTTTTTCTGGCCGAAGGCACGGCAGATGAGGTCGTACACGAACCAGCAGGCCACCAGGAAGCCGAGCGAGGCGGCGATGGCTGCGCCGGCCGACCAGTCGTACACGCTCTTGTCGACCAGGAAGGTGCTGGCGTTGAAAAGGTAGAGCACCGTGAACAAGGCAAAGCCGGTCAGCCAGGTGCTGTAACTCTCCCAGTAGAACCAGTGCAGGTGCTCCGGCATCTTCTGTGGCGCGAGCAGGTACTTCTGCGGGTGATAGAAGCCGCCCCCGTGCACGGCCCACAACTCGCCGCTCACACCTTTGTCCTTCAGCGCCGGGTCCTGCGGCGGGGTGAGGCTGTTGTCGAGGAAGACGAAGTAGAAGGACGAACCGATCCAGGCGATGGCCACGATCACGTGCGCCCAGCGCAACAGCAGGTTGGCCCAATCGAGCAGGTAAGCGTCCATCGCGTCCTCGGGGGTGGCAAAGTTCAGCGCGTTGGCGCCGGCAAAGTGTATACACTTTGCGTTCCATTGACCACACGCCGGCCCTTGACCGACCCCACGCTCCGCAGCCGCGCCGCCCTTCTGGTGCTCGAACCCGCGCCGCGTCCGCCGCGCCGGGCGCGTCACTCGGGCGCCACGGAGCGCGCCACTGCGGGGGCCACGCAGCGCATTGCGGCGTCCATCACCGCGGCCATTGTCGAGCGCCGCCTGGCCCCGGGCACCAAGCTGGCGGAGCAGAAGATCGCCGACATCTTCAAGGTCTCGCGCACCTTGGTGCGCCAGGCCCTGAACCAGCTCAGCCGCGACCGCTTGGTCACCCTCGAGCCGGCGCGCGGCGCTTTCGTGGCCATGCCCAGTGTCGAGGAAGCGCGCCAGGTGTTCGAAGTGAGGGCGATGATCGAGGCGGCCTTGGTGCGCCAACTGGCGGCGCGCATCACGGACATGCAGATCGCGCAGCTGCGGTCCCACCTGCGCGATGAGCGCGAGGCGATTGCGCGCACCGATGTGCCGGGCCGCACGCGGCTGCTGGCCGACTTCCACGTCGTGTTGGCGCGCCTGCTCGGCAACGAGGTGCTGGCGCAAATGCTCGCCGACCTGCTCAGCCGCTCGTCGCTGATCTCGTTGATGTACCAGTCTGCGCACTCGGCCGAGCACTCGCAGAACGAGCACGTGCAGATTGTCGAGGCCCTGGCCAAGCGCGATGCCCGCGGCGCGGTGCGCCTGATGGAACACCATCTGGCCAGCGTCGAGCACAACCTGCGTCTCGACCCACGCGCCCCGGATCTCATGACGGCGCTTCGACCGACGACCTGACCCCATCATGAGCGACACCGTGACCCCTGCCGACAGCGCCTATCCCCGCGATCTCCGAGGCTATGGCCGCCACCCACCGCACGCGCGCTGGCCAGGCGGCGCGCGCATCGCCGTGCAGTTCGTGCTGAACTACGAAGAGGGCGCCGAGAACAGCGTCTTGCATGGTGATCCGACCTCGGAGACTTTTCTGTCCGAGATCGTCGGCGCGCAGGCCTTCGAGGCCCGTCACATGTCGATGGAGTCGATGTACGAGTACGGTTCGCGGGCGGGGGTCTGGCGCCTGCTGCGAGAGTTCGACCAGCGCGGCCTGCCGCTCACCGTGTTCGGGGTGGCGATGGCCCTGCAGCGCAACCCCGAGGTGGTGCAAGCCTTCCTGGCCCGTGGCGACGAGATCGCCTGTCACGGCTGGCGTTGGATCCACCACCAGCACATGAGCGAGACGCGCGAGCGCCGTCACATCGCCCTTGCCACCCAGATCGTGCGCGACCTGACAGGCGGCCAGTGGCCGCTGGGTTGGTACACCGGACGCGACAGCCCGAACACCAAGCGCCTCGTCGCTGACCAGGGCGGCTACCTCTACGACAACGACTACTACGGCGACGATCTGCCGTTCTGGATGCCTGTGACCCAGAGCGACGGCAAGGTGTTACAGCGCCTCATCCTGCCCTACACGCTGGACACCAACGACATGCGCTTTGCTTCAATGCAAGGCTTCAACACGGGTGACCATTTCTACACCTACCTCAAGGACGCGTTCGACGTGCTCTATGCCGAGGGCGACCCGGCCGGGCAGGATCGGCCGAAGATGCTGACGATCGGCATGCATTGCCGTCTGCTCGGCCGACCCGGGCGGTTCAGGGGCCTGCAGCGCTTCCTGGATCACGTTGCGCAGCACCCGCATGTCTGGATCCCGCGGCGCATCGACATTGCGCGGCACTGGCAACAGGCGCATCCGTGTGTTGCCCCCACAAACTGACGTCGAGCCACTGCCATGCCCCTGACTCTGGAACAGATCAATGCCGCCACGCCCAGCGAGCTTGCCGCGCTGCTCGAAGGCACCTACGAGCACTCACCGTGGGTCGCCGCGCAGGCCATGTCGCGACGGCCCTTTGCCACGCTGTCGCAGCTCAAGCTCGCCTTGGTCGAAGTCGTGCGTCTGGCCAGTCGCGAGGCCCAGCTCGAGCTCATCCGTGCCCACCCTGAGCTGGCCGGCAAGGCCATGGTCAGCAAGTCACTGACCGCAGAGTCGACACACGAGCAAGGCAAGGCCGGCCTGACCGATTGCACGCCGGCCGAGTTCGCCCGGATCCAGCAGCTCAATGCCGACTACAACGCCAGGTTCGGTTTTCCTTTCATCCTGGCCGTGCGCGGCCCGCGCGGCATCGGCCTGAGCAAGGCCGAGATCATCGCCACTTTCGCGCGTCGGCTCGACCATCATCCTGATTACGAGCTCGCCGAGTGCCTGCGCAACATCCACCGCATCGCCGAGCTGCGCCTGGACGACAAATTCGGCCATGTGCCTGTGCTGGGCAACCAGGTCTGGGACTGGGCCGAGCAGCTCGCGGTGCACAGCGACCCCGTCTATGCCGAACGCGGTGAACTCACTGTCACCTACCTGACCGACGCCCACCAGGCCTGTGCGGCGCAACTGGCGCAATGGATGCGCGTCGACTGTGGCTTCGACGACGTTGTC
>JANNFB010000140.1:0-23963 GCA_031379365.1 Burkholderiales bacterium | reverse complement strand
CCGAAGCCGACCAGCAACGTCAAGCCGACGCCGACACCGAACAGCGCCGGCCAGAGGCCGGGCGGCGGCAGCTCCACATTCACCAGCCCGGCCAGCAGCCAGATGAAGACGAAGTGCACCGCCAGACCCAACGCCACGCCGGCCGCACTGGCCAGGGCGCCGACCAGGCCGAACTCGAGTGAGTAGGAGAGTGCGATCGAGCGCTGGGGCTGGCCCAGCACGCGCAGCATGGCGCAGTCATCGAGGTGGCCAACCGCGAAGTCGCGCGACGCAATGGCCACTGCCACGGCCGCCAGCAGCGCGGCCAGCAGCGCCACCAGGTTGAGGAACTTGCCGGCGCGGTCCAGCGTCTGCTTCATTTCGGGCCGACCGGACTCCATCGACTCGACGCGCACGCCGCGCAGCTTGCGCTGCTCGACCTGGGTCTCGGCCCAGCGCACGAAATCGGCCACATCGGCATCCCGACCGGTGGGCGAGGCCACGGCCAGGCGGTAGTTGACGCGGCTCGCCGGCTGCACCAAGCCCGTGGCGGCGAGATCGGCATGGCTGAGCATGACGCGCGGCGAGAAGCTCATGAAGCCGGCGCCGCGGTCGGGTTCGATCACGATCAGGCGCGCGATTTTCAGGGCGGCGTCACCGAGCAGCAAGGTATCACCGACCTTGATTTGCAGCGCCTCGAGCAGCGCCGCTTCGACCCAGGCTGTGCCAGGCTCGGGTGCGCCCGCGGCGTCGAGCACCGGCGCGTTGTCGCCGTTCTTCAGCTTGAGCCGGCCGCGCAGCGGGTAGGCCTCGCTGACCGCCTTCACCGCAACCAGACGCGAGGCACCGCCCTGGGCTTCGGTGGCGCGGCCCATGCTCGGAAAGGTGGTGGTGGTGGCCACCGCCAGGGCACGGTTGCGCGCCTCGTCGACAAAGTTCTGCGGCGGCGGCTGGTCGCTGGCGATGATGGCGTCACCGCCGAGCATCTGGCGCGCATCGCGCGCCAGGCCGCGCTCGAGGCGGTCGGCGAAGAAGCCGACTGCGGTCAGCGAGGCCACCGCCAGCGTCACCGCCACCAGCAGCAGGCGCAGTTCGCCAGCGCTGAAGTCGCGTTGCGTCTGGCGCCAGGCCAGGGACCAGATCGAAGGGCGTTGCAGGGTGCTCATGGCGGCACATTACCCGATTGGCAGAAGCCCGGGCGCGGGCGGCCCTCTCGGGCTTGGCCTGGCGTGCAATGGCGCCGCACATGGCGTGCAAAGCGATGCAACACAGGCCGCGGCGATGTGGGCTCCAATCAACCCATGCCCACCGCCCTGCCCCTGCCGCCTATCTTCCTCTCGCACGGCTCGCCCATGATCGCGCTGGAACCCGGCGCGGCCGGCAGCTTCATGCAACGCCTGGGCCCGGCCATCGCGACCACCTTCGGCCTGCCGCGCGCCATCGTCGCGCTGTCGGCGCACACCCTGGCGCGCCAGCCGGTGCTGCTGGCCGCGGAGCAGCACGCCGCGATGTACGACTTCGGCAACTTCGACCCTCGGCTCAACGCCCTGCGCTACGACGTGGCGGGCGCCCCGGCGCTGGCGCAGCATGTGCAAGCGCTGCTGGCGGCCGCGGGCCTCAGCGCGCAGGTCGCGCCGCAGGGCGGCCTCGACCACGGCATCTGGACGCCGCTGCGCTACGCCTGGCCCGACGCCGACATCCCCATACTGCCGCTGGCCTGGGTGCCGAGCGACAGCCCGGCGGTGCAATTCGCCCTCGGCCAGGCCTTGGCACCGCTGACACGCGAAGGGGTGCTGGTGCTGGGCAGCGGCAGCATCACGCACAACCTGCGCCGTGTGTTCGGTGGCGGCCTGCAGGCCGAGGCCGAACAGCCTGAGATCCCCGAGAGCGCCGCCTTCCGCCATTGGTGGTTGGAGCGCAGCCAGGCGCGTGACTGGCCGGCCCTGTTCGACTACCGCCGGCAGGCCCCGCACGCCCTCGACATGCACCCCAGCGATGAGCACCTGCTGCCTTGGCACATTGCCGCCGGCGCCGGCGGCCGCGCACACGCGCCGCTGCGCCTGCACGAGAGCGTGACCTACGGTTGCTTGGGCATGGACGCCTACGCCTTTGGCCCGTCGGCGACCGTGCTGGCCGCGGCACTCACCGGCGCCACAATGGCCGCGTGACGCCCCTCGACACGCTGACCACGCCGCGCCTGCAAATGCGCGCCAGCGACCCGGCCTTCGCTGAAGCGGCGGCCGACTTCTATTTGCGCAACCGCGCCGCCCATGCGCAGTGGAACCCGCCCCTGGCGGAGGCCCTGTTCAGTCCAGAAGGTCAGCGCGAGCGCCTGGCCGAAGCGGCCATGGCCGCCGCGGTCGGCAGCGGCATCGGATGGTGGTTGTTCACCCACGAGGCGCCCAGCGTGGCAGTGGGCCAGATCCACTTCACGCAGATAGCGCGGCGCGCCTTCTGCAATGCCATGCTCGGCTATGCCCTCGACGCGGAACACGAAGGCCGGGGCCTGATGCGCGAGGCGCTGCAAGCGGCCCTCGGTGACGCGTTCGGCCCCCGCATCGGCCTGCACCGCGTGCAAGCCAATGTGCGGCCGGAGAACACGCGCAGCTTGGCGCTGCTCGATCGCCTGGGCTTCGAGCGCGAAGGCCTGGCGCGCGAGTACCTGTTCATCGACGGCGCCTGGCGCGACCATGTCATGACCGCCCTGCGCCATCCGCAGTGGCCGGCCGATCAGGCGCCGCCTATTTCAGGCTGACCCAGCGCAACTCGAGCACATCGTTGGGCCAGTGCACCGCCTCGACGTTCGGCCGCATGACCCAGTTGTGCTGGCGCCGGTAGAGAGGGATCAGCGGCAGCTCGGCGTTCAGGATGCGCAGCGCGTCGCCGGCCATCTGCCGACGCTTGCCCAGGTTGGGCTCGACGCGCAGCGCGTCGATCAAGGCATCGAGCTTGGGATTCGAGTAGCGCCCGGCGTTGAATGCGCCGGCGGTCAAGCCGTCGTTGCTGCGCACCAGCGATTGCAGAATGTTCCAGGGGTCGGGCGTCGCGCTCCAGCCGAACTCGAGCAGGCTGCCCGTGCCCTGGCTGAGCTTGGGAAAGAAGACCGAACTGGGCGAGGTGACCAGGCTGGCGCGGATGCCCGCCTTCTCCAGCATCGACGCAGCCGCCTGGCAGACGGAAGCCCGCCACGCGACGTTGACGCAGTCCATCTGCAACGAAAACCCGTTCGCATAGCCGGCTTCCTTGAGCAAGGCGCGGGCCGCGGCCGCGTCGGCCTTGGGGCGCGTCTCGAACTCGGGGAGGTGGCCGTCGACCAGGGGCGAAACGAAGGAGCCGGTGACCTTGCCCTCACCGCGCAGCACCTGCTTGACGATCAGATCGGCGTCGAGCGCCAGCTGCACTGCGCGGCGCACGCGCACGTCCTTGAACGGATTCCTGCCTTTGATGTCGCTGCCCGGCAGCTCCGTGTTGTGCTGGTTGAGGGCGAAGTACTGGGTGCCGATATCGTCGACCTCACTGACCTTGAGCGCCTTGTCGGCCTTCAGGCGCAGCAGGTCCTGGAACGGCGGGTCGATGACGAAATCGACCTGGCCCGAAGCCAACGCCGCCAGGCGCGTAGCGTCGGCCTGGATCACCTGGTACAGCACTTCCTCCAGGTTGCCGCCGCCAAACTGGCCCGCCAGTGCCGCTGTGCTGCGGCCCCACCAGCCCGGATTGGCCTTGAGCTGGGTGCGCACATCGGCCTCGTAGCGCACCAGCATGAAAGGCCCGGTGCCGTTGGCATTGCGCACCGCAAAGGTCTCCTGCTTGGCGTTGTAATCCTGCGGCCGCACGACATTGTTCTTCTCGCACCAGGCCTTGCTCAGCATGGCCACCAGGAAGAGCTTGTCGGGCAGCACGGCATCCGGCGCAGTGGTGCTGACGTCGAGGGTGGCGGCGTCGACCTTCTTCGCCCCGGCAATGCCCAGCATCTGGTTCTTGCGCTGCGAGGCCTTGTCGAGCGCGCGCTCGATCGAGAACACCGCGTCCTCGGCCGTGAACGCTGTGCCATCGTGGAACTTCACGCCAGGCCGCAGCCTGAAGCGCCAGGTGGTGGCGTTGACCATCTCCCACGACGTCGCCAACGAGGGCTCGAGCTGGTAGTCCTTGCCGCGGTTGACCAGGCCCTCGTAGATCTGCGTGACGACACGCGTCTGGTACAGCAAGGCCAGCGCATGCGGGTCCATGCTCTGCGGGTCGAAGGCGCTGGCAAGGCGCAAGGTCTTGGCCTGCGCCGCAGCGGGCAGCGGCAGCCATGTGCAGGCTAGCAGCAGGCTGAGGGTGGCAAGAAAGCGGTGGCGCATGGCGGCAACTCCATCAAGGTCGCGGCAGGGTACCCGAGACACCCTGCACGAACCAATCCATGCGCGCGATGGCGTCGTCGGCCAGCACGCCGCGCTCGTTGCGCACGCGGCCACCCTGGTCCACCAGCCGCCCACTGAAAGGCGCGGCCTTGCCATTGACCAGCGCCTTCTCACGCGCCGCGAGCTCCTTGCGCACCGCAGGGGGCACGCTGGGCGACACGGCGCTGAGCTTGACCATGCCGTCCTTCATGCCGCCCCACACCGGCCGCGCCTGCCAAGTGCCGGCGATCACGCTCTCGGCCACCCGCGTGTAGTAGCCGCCCCAATCGGCCGTGACCGCGGCGAGCTGCGCCGTCGGCGCATGTGCGCGCATGTCGCTCTGGTAGCCGATCAGCTTGACGCCCCTCTCTTCGGCTGCTTGCGGCACTGCCGGCGAACCGCTGTGGTTGGTGAGCACGTCGGCACCGCCGTTGATGAGGGCCAGCGCCGCCTCGCGCTCCTTGGGTGGGTCGAACCAGGCGTTGAGCCACAACACGCGCACCACCGCCTTGGGGTTGGCTGCCTGCATGCCGAGGGTGAAGGCATTGATGCCCTGCACCACCTCGGGCACCGGAAATCCCGCTACGTAGCCGGCCACGCCGCGCCGGCTCGACTTGCCGGCCAGCCAACCCGCCAGCCAGCGGCCTTCGTAGAAGCGCGCGTTGTAGGTGTTGAAGTTGGGCGCCGTCTTGTAGCCGCCCGCATGCTCGAACTTCACGTCCGGCAGATCGGCTGCGGCGCGCAGCCCGGGCTCGAGGTAGCCGAAGCTGGTGGCAAAGATGAGCCGCGCGCCTTGCGCGGCCAGATCGCGCATCACGCGCTCGGCATCGGCCCCTTCGGGTACGGCTTCGACGAAGCGCGTCGTGACCTTCTCGCGCAGCGCGCGCTGCATTGCCTGCCGGGCCTGGTCGTGCTCAAAAGTCCAGCCCGCCTGGCCGATCGGGCTGACATAAACGAAGCCGACCTGCAGTGGCGCAGCCACTGCGATCAAGCTGAAGGCGAAGCAAACCATCGACGCGAGCAGGCGCCCGTGGATGAGGTTTTTTGACATGGTTGTCCTCGACATGGCCACCGGATGAGAGCTTGCGCAGCGGGTGGCACGCAGCGAGCAACATTGTAGGTGGCGCGCACCGTGCAACAGCGCTCACGGCAGTAGGATCGGGACGCAAAACTCACCCGCACACCATGAACGCATCCGTCCTGAAGTACGCCGCGCTCGTCAGCACCAGCCTGGCACTTGCCGGCTGCGCCACCGGCACGTCCACGGGCACCAGCACGAGCAGCGCTTCAATGCCGCCATACGTGTCGCTGGACGAGGCTCGACCCACCCTGCCGCAAAGTTCACCCGAGTGCCTGGCGCAAAAGCTCAAGTCGGGCGACCCGTTCCCCGCCAGCGCCATCCCCGCAGCGGCGCTGAGCCAGCAACAGAGTGGTTGGGTGGCGATGCGCTACGACGTGATTGCCGGCACCGCGCAGAACATCGCCGTCGTGGCAAGCCGCCCGGCGGGCGTCTACGACGCCGCCGCGTTGCAACACGCTGCGCGCTACCGTGATCCGACCCGATCGACGGTGCGCGGCTGCATCATGACGATCGAAGTCAAGTTCTGACAGCCGGGCTGTCGCTCGGTGTCGTCCCGCATTCCGTGAACCCGCCATGCAAGTGAAGCCCAGGATGCAGGCGCTGTGATCGCCCGCCGTATCGAGCCGCTACGTGGCAAGGCTCTTTTGCAGAGTGCCTTCGTCTACTTCGCTATCGTCTTCGGCGTCGGGTTCCTGCTCGGCGCCGTGCGCGTTCCCCTCCTGGTGCCGCACCTAGGTCAGCGCGTGGCGGAGTTGTTGGAGATGCCCTTCATGGCCGCCGCGATCTACTGGGCGGCGGGCTGGGTCGTGAAGCGCTTCGGGTCATCGGTGCAGGCGCGGGGCTGGGCGCTCTGCGGCCTGCTTGCACTCGCATTACTGCTCGGCGCCGAGTGGCTCCTGGCCGTCGCGCTGACAGGACGCAGCGTGGCTGAATACATCGCCAGTCGCGACCCCGTCTCCGGGTCCGTCTACCTGATCATGTTGCTGGTGTTTGCCGCCATGCCGTGGCTTCGACATGGGCGGACGATTCATAGCCTCGGTACCTGACCCGGCCAGGCGCTCTCTCGCATCGATCGGGTTGTCGCCCGTTGACCCATTGCGGAAGTTCGGTCCCGCAGGTTCGGGGACCGCGCCGGCCGGGGCCACCGGATCAGGACGGCGGGGCGCTCTGCGCAGCGAAATAAGGAGGAGAGGCGGGCGCAGCCCGACTCGGGGGACATTCGCGGAGCAGAGCGCCCCGTCGGCCTGATCCCGCGCCATCGCTCGCATGCGAGGGCGAACGCCTGCTCAGGGCCGATCGGCAACCGTCAGATTGATCCTGTTGCGCGCAACTGCGTATGGGACCAGGACTGACCTCAAGTCAGCTGGCCGGCGGGTCGGCCGGGCTGCCTTTGTCGAAGATCACCTGCCAGCGCCCATCACCCTGACGTTGCCAGACGGAGTTGAAGCGCGCCACCACTTTGCCAGCCGGATCGCGCACCGGTCCGGTGGAAAAGGCCAACCCGCCCGCATCGAGCACCTCGACCTGGTCCGGCTCCCAGGAGAAAGGGGCCGTCGGCCCGTCGAAGAAGGGCTTCCACGCCGCCAGCACGGCATCGCGGCCGCGCTGCACCTGCTGGCTGCCGAAGAACAGCGTGTCGGGCGCGACATGGCGGCCGAAGGCGGCGAAATCACGCTCGGCCATCGACTGCGCAAAGGCACGCTCGGCAGCGAATACCTCCGCCTGCCAGCGCTGCAGCATGCCGCTCTGTGCCGTCACGGCGCCACCCATCGCCAGCAACCCGGCGACCGCCGCGGCCCGCGCCACCCTCCAAAGTGCGGCCATCGTGCTCTCCCGGCCATGCTCGCGCGTCAGTTGTTGATGAACTCGATGCGTGTCGCGACGACACGCGTGCGGTCGTTGCCCAGGACACCCCGCACGCGCACGCTGCGGCCGACCGCGAGATCGGCTGCCGTGCCGTTGGCGAACCGATCTGGCGGCACCTGACCGTAGAACACCGTGATACCGCGCAATGTGAAGGTCTGTGTTGCCGTGCTGAGCGTACTGATCAGGTCGCGGATGTCGACGCCTTCATTGAAGGCATCGTCATCGCTGCGCAAGGCCACGCTGGAGGCCACCAGCGTGCCCCCCACCGCGCTGCCGCGCACCTTCACGCGCGCGCCCAGCACCACGCCCGTGCTGGCGGGAACAAAGCTCGCCCGGCTGGCGTCGATCGCGATGCCGTTGACCTCGAAACGCGCCGTGCTGGTGAAGGTCGTGACCAGGCCCTCGACCTCGGCCTCGTCGCGGTCGAGCAGCTCGCGCGAGACGACGGTGATCGACGTCACCGGCCAGCGCCCGGACACCCTCGACGTCCCCACCACGAGCCGGACAATCTGGCCATTGCCCAAGCCGGCCGGCACGCCCGCGGCAGCGAGGTCGAACAGTTGGGTGCCGATGCGTAGAGTGCGCGCCGCGATGTCGAGATCGCGCACCAGGCCTCGCACGCGATAGGCCGCCGGCGGCGTGCGACGCCGCTCGATTCGGGTGGCGACGTAGCGGTCGATCAGGGGCGCGGTGTCGACGAATCCGTGCACCTCGACGATGTCGCCCACGGCCAGCGCGTCCAGCCCCCCGGCCACCCCGTCGATCACCGTCGCCGTATTGACGCGAACGCTCTGGCCCAGCACTTCGATGAACAGGCCGTTGGGGTCGATCAGCGTCACCGGGGCCAGCAGTTCGGCGACGATGCGCACGCGACTCGCGCTGGCGCTGCGCCCGCCGTCGCTGTCGTCGGCCACTCGGCCGGCATCGATCTCGACGCGCATGCCCAGGCGCAGTTCGCTGCGACTGCGGGCCGTGCCGTCGGCGTCTTCGACGCGCGCATTGCTGTCGTCGAAGCGGATGCCCGCCACGATCACCGAGCCGAAACCGCTCACCGGCCCTTCGACGAAGGACGAACCGGTGGGGCCGGTACCGCCGGTCTCGACACCGCCGCCGCAGCCGCTGAGCGCGAGCAACAAGGTGGCGCCGAGGGTGCGCAGCGCGAGAAACCAGCTGGGTCGTGAGTGGATCATGTTGCTTTCTTCCTGCCGGGCTTGCGCTTTGGCAATGCCGGCGTGTCGATGGGGGCTGGGGCGGTGTCGAAGCCATACACACCGAACCGCACCCGATAACTCTGGCCCGGGTCGATGCCGCTGTCCTGCTCGATCAGGCGCTCCAGCAGCGGGACGAGTTCGGCGGTGAGACGCTGCCAATGGGCGTGAAGCACCGGCCGCACCTGCGCCACAGAGGCCGCGCTCAGGCCCTCGGCCGCGACGGCCTGATCCGGGTGGCTCGGCTCCTTGCTCAGCACGTTGGCCACGGCGCCGGCCAGGTGGTCGCCGACGTTGGCGCCGAGCCACTGCACCATGCGCTGTGCGTCACCGCGTGGCACGAAGTCGGCTTTGGCCAGCGCCACCGTGTCACGTTCAGTGTCGAGAGTGGCCAGCCGCAGGCGCAGCAGTTCTTCGAGCAGCGCGCGGGGGTGAACATCGCGCGTGACCTCTTGGGCCAAGGACTCGAAGCTCGGCGCCGGACCGGTGCGTGGCAGCGACCGCGGCGCGCCGCTGCGGGTACGGTAGTGCTTGTCGGCACGCCAATGGGCAAAAACCATTGCCGCTGGCGAGCGCGGGGGGGCCGCGCCGGTGGGCTGCGCCGCTGCCTCGAGCAGGCGGGTGACCTCGCGCCGGTGCAGGCCGGTGGCCGCGCTGACGCGGCTGGCACGTCGGTGCTCTGGCAGGCCAGGGTGGGCCGAATGGGCCGCCGTGACGAAGGCGCTGCGCAGGGACTCATCGACCACGGCATACGGAACGCCGCGGGCCACCGCCAGCCGCGCCAGGGGCTCGAGCAGCCGCGCGAGCGCCTGTTGCAGCGCCGCGTCTTCTGCGGGGGTGGCGGCGGGTTCGGTCATCGGAAGATGGTAGCCGGGCCGGCTGCAACGAAGGCAACCGGCCCGGCGACGTGGCTCATCGTGGTTCGATCAGGACTCGAACTCGATCACGAGCGCGAACAACACTTTGCGATCCTCGGACCAGACGCCCTTGACCTCCAGCGCGCGGCCATTGGCCAGGTCGCTCGGCCGGCCATCCTTCCACTCGACGACCCGGCTGTAGTTGACCTTGATGTCGCGCAGCATGAAGGTCGTGGCGTCGAGCGCGCTCACGGTGCCGTGCAACTCGACGCGTTGCAGATCGTCATCGCGCTCGTCGCGCACCTTGACGCGTGCGGCAACGATCTTGCCGTCGACCGCGCGTCCACGCACTTCGACCAAGGCGCCGAGCTTGACCGCCGCGGCGTTGGGCTCGAAGGTCGCGCTGCTTGCGTCGACCACGATGCCCTCGACCTCGAATTGCTGCGGCGAGGTGAACACCGTGACCAAGCCACGCAGGCGCGCATCGCCAATGTCCTCGACCTTGCGCATGCCGGTGCGAACGCTGGTGGCCACCCACTGACCATTGACCTGCGTGGTCTGCAGACGCACGCGCACGCGCAGGCCGTCAGCGAGCGTCGGCAGATCGGCAGTGGCGACATTGCCGTAGTTGATGACGGCGTCGCCGATCTTGAACGTCTTCAGGGTGGTGTCGAGGGAAGCGATGCGGCCGCGCAGACGGAACACCGTCGCACCGTCCTCGCGTTCGATCCGCGTGGCCACGTAACGGCCGCTGGCCGCATCGAACTGGGCATGGATCTCGAGCACCTGGCCCACAGTGATGGCACCGAAGCCGGCCAGGCCCTCCTCGAACACCGTCGTCGGCTTGACTTCGATGGTCTGGTCGAGCATGCGAAGGGTTGTGTTGGCGTCGTCCTTGAGCGTCACAGCACCGACCAACTCGCTGCCAAAGCGGATGCGCATGGCCGTCGCCCGGGCTGCGTTGTCATCGATCGCGCCCGCCTGGACCTCGACCATCATGCCGAGCTTCAACTCGCGCGCCGCGTGCGCGGCGCCGTCTTCATCCTCGACACGTGCGGCGCTGTCGTCGAAGCGCACGCCGTTGACGATGATCGAGCCCAGCCCGCTGATCGGGCCAGTGGCAAAACTTTGCGCCGTTGCGCTGCCTCCACCGGTGGCCGGCGTGTCGCCGCCACCGCCGCAGGCGACCAACAGGGCTGCCAGCACGCCGCCGGCGAGGGCCGTGGCCCAGGTGCCGTGCCAGCGACCGACAGGTGAGTTTCGGGTTGAGGGGTTCATGTTGTCTCTCCTTGGGCGCCGACGGCGCACTTGCCGCAGCCAGGGTCAGGCTGTGGACGCAGTATAAATGGGCAAATTTGCCATTTGCAAGTGAAATCATCCACACGGGCCCCGTTTTGGCAAGCGAATGTGACGCGGGTGGCCCGCAGAATCGAGCCCATGAGCTCACCGCCGAGTGGCCACCGCCGCTGGATCGCCCACCTCGACATGGACGCCTTCTATGCCTCGGTCGAACTGCTGCGCTACCCTGAGTTGATCGGGCAGCCCGTGGTGGTGGGGGGCGGTCGGCGCCACCAGCCGGTCCTGCTGCCCGACGGCACGCGGCGCTTTGCCCGCCTGGCTGGCTACACCGGCCGCGGCGTGGCCACGACGGCCACCTATGCCGCGCGCGATATCGGGGTGCACTCCGGCATGGGCTTGATGAAGGCCGCGTTGCGTGCGCCGGACGCGGTGCTGTTGCCGGTGGACTTCGAGCAGTACCGGCTCTACTCCCGGCGCTTCAAGGCCGCGGTGGCCGAAGTCGCACCCTTGATCGAAGACCGGGGTATCGATGAGATCTACATCGAATTGACCGACCTCCCGGGTGCCCAGGACAGCGTTGGCCACGACCCCTTCGGCGGCGTGCGGGCCCTCGCCCAGGAGATCCGCAACAACGTGCGACGCGCCACCGGTCTGACCTGCTCGGTGGGCGTCACGCCGAACAAACTGCTGGCCAAGATCGCCAGCGAGCTCGACAAGCCCGACGGCCTGACGGTGCTGACCCATGCCGATCTGGCCACGCACATCTGGCCCTTGCCGGTGCGGCGCATCAACGGCATCGGCCCCAAGGCCGCGGCCAAGCTCGAAGCCCTCGGCATCCGCAGCATCGCGGAACTGGCGGCCTGCGAACGGCGCTGGCTGGTCGAGCACTTCGGCGGCAGCTACGGCCGTTGGTTGACCGACGCCGCCCATGGGCGCGACGACCGCGCCCTGTCGACCAGCAGCGAGCCGGTATCGATGAGCCGCGAGACCACCTTCGACCGCGACCTGCATGCGGTGCGCGACCGCGTCGAACTCGGCGCCGTGCTCGACCAGCTGGTGCGCCAGTTGGCCCACGACCTGCAACGCAAGGGCTATGCCGGCAAGACCGTCGGTATCAAGTTGCGCTTCGAGGACTTCAAGACCGTGACGCGCGACCTGACGCTGCCCGAGCCGACCGCCGAGGTCGACGCCATCCGCGCCGCGGCGGGACAGTGCCTGAAGCGAGTCGATCTGTCGCGGCGGTTGCGCCTGCTCGGCGTGCGCATGGCCACCCTGCGCCATGCCGGCCGCTGAGCGCCGGATAGCATACGAGGCAAGGAGACCCCACTGCATGCCCGTCATCACCAACATCGAAGACCTGCGCGTCCTGGCCCAGAAGCGCGTGCCGCGGATGTTCTACGACTACGCCGACTCCGGTTCCTGGACCGAAGGCACCTACCGCGCCAACGAGAGCGACTTCCAGAAGATCCTGTTGCGCCAACGCGTGGCCGTCGACATGGCGAATCGCAGCACGGCCACGACGATGGTGGGCATGCCCGTCAAGATGCCGGTGGCGCTGGCGCCCGTCGGCCTGACGGGCATGCAGCATGCCGACGGCGAGATCCACGCTGCCAAGGCGGCCGAGAAGTTCGGTGTGCCCTTCACGCTCAGCACGATGAGCATCTGCTCCATCGAAGACATTCGCGAGCACACCACGGCGCCGTTCTGGTTCCAGCTCTACTGGATGCGCGACCGCGACTTCATGGAGCGGCTGATGGACCGCGCCAAAGCCGCCGGCTGCTCGGCCCTGGTGCTCACCCTCGACCTGCAGGTGATCGGCCAGCGCCACAAGGACCTGAAGAACGGCTTGACCGCGCCGCCCAAGCCGACGATTGGCAACATCATCAACCTGATGACCAAGCCGCGCTGGTGCCTGGGCATGGCCGGCACACGGCGCCATACCTTCCGCAACCTGGTCGGCCACGCCAAGGGCGTGAGCGACATGTCCTCGCTCAGCGCCTGGACGCGCGAACAGTTCGACCCCCAGCTCAACTGGGCCGACGTCGAGTGGATCAAGAAACGCTGGGGCGGCAAGTTCATCCTGAAGGGCATCATGGACGTCGAAGACGCGCGCCTGGCGGCCGACAGCGGTGCGGATGCGCTGGTGGTCAGCAACCATGGCGGGCGCCAGCTCGATGGCGCGCCCAGCTCCATCGCCGCCCTGCCCGCGATCGTCGATGCGGTCGGCTCGCGCATCGAGGTCTGGATGGACGGCGGCATTCGCTCGGGTCAGGACGTGCTCAAGGCCTGGGCCCTGGGCGCGCGCGGCACCATGATCGGCCGTGCTTTCGCCTACGGCCTGGGCGCCATGGGCGAAGCCGGTGTGAGCAAGGCCCTGGAGATCATCCACAAGGAACTCGACGTCACGATGGCCTTCTGCGGCCACACCCAGCTCACCAACGTGGACAAGCGCATCCTCGTCCCGGGCACCTACTGATCGGCCTCAACCGCCGCCGGCCACCACACCCCCCCGCGCCAGCGCGAGTGCCTCGCGGAGCACGTCGAGGTCGCCCACGTGGTTGGCCAGCAGAAGCACCAGGCGGGCATTGAGCAGTTCGCTCTGCGCGTCGGTGAGGCCCTGGTGGGCGGCGATCAGCGCGTCGTAGAAATCATCGCCGGGCGTGTAGGCGCGGCGCGCACGTTGGCCGGGCGTGGCGAAATTGGGCTGGGTGTTGAGGGTCGTCATCGGATGGGCTATCGAGTGGCTCGGCCCAGCGCAGTGCGCAACGCCGATGCATCGAAGCGGCGCCAGCGCGCCGCCACATGCTGG
The DNA here is from genome assembly GCA_031379365.1 of Burkholderiales bacterium. Taxonomy (GTDB): domain Bacteria; phylum Pseudomonadota; class Gammaproteobacteria; order Burkholderiales; family Burkholderiaceae_C; genus CADEEN01. Next base: position 10,482 of record JANNFB010000140.1, on the reverse strand, counting down.
TCGGGCCGGATCAGGTAGACGGTGCCCGGCCGCGCGTCACAGCGCGCAGCCGCCAACCCGTCAGTGTCTGTCACCCAGGCGTGAGCGCTGGGCGCGTCCTCGCCGGGCGGCAGCACCAATAGCACCGGAAGCACCTGCGGCAGCAGAGCGCCACGCGCCATGTCGGCCAGCACCGCGCTCACGCTCGCGTCCGGCATGCCGAAGTGCAGCAGCAGGAAGCCCTGGCCGGTGTGCGGCAGCAGCCAGGCGGGACCTCCGGCGTTGCGCACCGGCGCATCGTCGAGCGGCGCGCCGGGCACCATCCAGCCCTCGAAGGCATCGGCATCGGGCGTGTTCAGAGGCGAGTCGATCAACACCGTGGGCACCGAGAGACGCCCGCTGTTGACCAGGGCGCGGCCCGCCGGCACCTCGGCCGCCAGGGACAGGACGGCATCGCGCAGGACGCGCGCCGCACGGCTCTTGGGCGTCATGAAGTCGGTCGACCGCGTCGAGTTCAGCAAGTTCTCGTCGGCCGCCGCGCCGCGCTCGACGTCGTAGCTGTCGAGCAGGGTCTCGGGCGCGGCACCGCCGATGACACTATGCAGCTTCCACATCAGGTTGTCGGCGTCCTGGATGCCCGAGTTGGCGCCGCGCGCGCCGAAGGGCGAGACCTGGTGTGCGCTGTCGCCCACGAAGAGCGCGCGGCCGTGGCGGAACTTCGCCATGCGCCGGCACTGGAAGGTGTAGACACTGAGCCACTCAAGCTCGAAGCCCATGTGGGCCAGGCCCTGGCTGTCCAGCGCGGCCCGCACGCGCGAACGCACCCGCTCCGGATCTTTCTCGGCCTCTGGGTCGGCCTCCCAGCCGAGCTGGAAGTCCATGCGCCAGACGTTGTCGGCCTGACGATGCATCAGTGCACTCTCGCCCGCATGAAAGGGTGGGTCGAACCAGAAGCGACGCTCGGTGCGCGTGGCCGGGAACTGGTTGGTGTCGAGCACGATGTCGGCGATCAGGAAGCGGTCCTGAAAGACCTTGCCCTCGATGTCCAGCCCGAGCTGGCGACGCACCACGCTGCGCGTGCCGTCGGCGGCGACCAGCCAGTCGGCCTGCAAGCGGTAGACGCCGTCGGCCGTCTCGATCTCCAGCGTCACGCCCGCGTCGCCGGGCTGCACCGAGACCAGCTTGTGTTGCCAGCGCAGATCGATCGCCGGCAGCGCCATCGCCCGCTCGACCAGGTACTGCTCGAGGTGGTACTGCTGCAGGTTGACCATGCCGGGTCGCTGGTGACCGGCCTCGGGCAGCAGATCGAAACTGAAGACCTCGCGCTCCCCATGAAAGGTGCGGCCGACGTTCCAGGTCACCCCCTTGGCCACGACCCGGTCGCCGATGCCCAGGCGGTCGAGGATCTCCAGCGTGCGTTTGGCGTAGCAGACGCCACGCGAGCCGATCGACACCGTGTTGTCATCGTCGAGCAAGATGACCTGCAGCCCGCGTTGCGCAGCATCGATCGCTGCCGCCAGACCCACCGGCCCGGCACCGACAATGACCAGTGGCGCACGTGGCGTCGCCTGCGGCGAATCCAATTCAGGCGCGCGGTGGTACGCGTAGCGCGGCCAGACGTAGGTGCTCAGCATATTGGCGACGCCCCTTCCTTCGACAAGCTCAGGACGAACGGCAACGCCCCGTTCGGGCTGAGCTTGTCGAAGCCCATGGTGGATCAGTGCTTCTCGTGCATCCAGGCCGCGTGTTTGGGAGCGCGCTTGGTGCGGCTCCACTCTTCGAGCATGGCCCACTTCACCTCATCGAGCTGCTGGTTCATGGCCGGCGTGGCGGTGTCCACCGCCAGTTCGAGCCGGTGGCCGTTGGGATCGAAGAAGTAGATGGACTTGAAGATCGTGTGCTCGGTCGGGCCCACCACGTCGATGCCTGCGGCTTGCAGCCGCTGTTTGGCCGCGAGCAGCTCATCGAGCGAGCCGACCTTGAAGGCAATGTGCTGTACCCAGTCGGGCGTATTGCCGTCGCGGCCCATCGGCGGCGAATTCGGCAGCTCGAAGAATGCCAGCACATTGCCCTGACCCGCATCGAGAAAGACATGCATGTAGGGGTCGGGCGCACCGGTCGAAGGCACGTTGTCCTCGGCGATGGCGAGCACGAAGTCCATCTTGAGGTGCTCGCGGTACCACTCCACCGTCTGTTTGGCGTCCTTGCAGCGATAGGCCACGTGATGAATGCGTTGAAGAAGCGGCATGTCAGTGGTTCCTTTCAAACAACCGCCGCGGATCCGGCTCTGCCGGTCCGCTAGCGGTGCCCCCTTGAGGGGGAGCGCCGAAGGCGCAACGGGGGTGGGTCACTTCTAGCCCTCAAGCGCTTTCCACATATCGATGTCGCGCTCTGCGGTCCAGATGCGCGGGTCGCGGTACTGCGTGGCTTCGTCGTAGGCACGGGTCACGTCGAAGGGCATGCAGTGATCGAAGATGACCCATTGGCCGTAGCTCGGCCGGAGCTTGGCCAGCGTCGCCTTGTAGACGGCATTCAGGTCCAGCCCGGCCTTCACGCCCGCCTGCACGCTGGCGTACAGGTCGGCAATGAAGGCCCGCGTTCCTGCCAGGCCGGCAGCCACCTGGGCCGGTGTGGTCAAGGCCGCGCCGCGGCCAGGCACCAAGGCGCGCGGCTCGAGGTCGGCAATCCTGTCGAGCGTGGCGGGCCAGTCGCTGAAATAGGCATCGCCGGCATAGGGCGTGGCGTCGAACTCGACCAGGTCGCCGCTGAACAGGATCTTCTGCGCCGGCAACCAGGCCACGGTATCGCCCTTGGTGTGGCCACGCCCGAGCTGGATCAGTTGCACCTCGAGCTTGCCGAGCCAGATCGACATCTGCCCGCTGAAGGTGATGGTCGGCCAGGTCATGCCGGGCGGCACCGACTCGACGGCCTGGAACAGGCGCGGGAAGCGGCCGATCTCGCTGGCCTTGTCCTGCTCGCCGCGCTCCACGATCAAGTCGTAGGTGTCGCGGCTGGCGATGATTTGCTCAGGCGCGTAGCCCGACGCCCCGAGCACGCGCACCGCGTGATAGTGGCTGAGCACCACATACCTGATCGGCAGATCGGTGACCTCGCGGATGCGGCGGATCACGTCTTGCGCCATGACTGGCGTGGCCTGCGTGTCGATCACCATCACCGCGTCGTCGCCAATGATGATGCCGGTGTTGGGGTCGCCCTCGGCGGTATAGGCGTAGGCGTTGTCAGACAGCTTGGTGAAGCTGACGCGCTTGGCCTCCAGGTCGGCTTGCGAAGCAAAAGTCTTGGTGGCGGTCATGCAGGGGTCTTTCCGTGACGACATCCCAGATAGCGCTTGAGCTTAGCGCCAACATTCGTTATTGTCTAATCAATTCTACTAAACCAAACTTTCACATGCCCCGTCCTGCAACCCAACGCGGCATCCAGAGCGTCGAAGTCGGGGGCCGCTTGCTGCTGGCCCTGGCCCGGCAGGGCGCGCCGATGGCGCTGAAAGACCTGGCCCTGGGCGCCGGCATGGCGCCGGCCAAGGCCCACCCCTATCTGGTGAGTTTCGGCAAGCTCGGCCTGATTGAGCAAGACGACGTCAATGGGCGCTACGGCCTTGGCCCCCTGGCCCTGCAACTGGGCTTGATTGCCCTGCACCAGCATGCTCCGCTGCGCCTGGCCACTGCCGAGATCGAGGGCCTGGCGAGTGCGCTGGGGCACACCGTGGCCATCGCGGTCTGGGGCGAACACGGGCCGGTGATCGTGCGCGTGGCCGAAGCACCCACCGCCGTGCACGTGGCGATGCGCCACGGCGCGGTGATGAGCCTGACGGGCACGGCCAGCGGCTGGGCCTTCGCGGCCCACTTGCCCGAGGCGGCCACCCGCAGCCTGCGCCCGCGCAGCCTGGCGCGTGCCAAGTTTGCCGCGCGCACCGAGGAAGTGCGGCGCCACGGCATTGCGCGCGCCGTCGACTTGGCGGTGGTCGGCGTCAGCGCGATGGCCGCGCCGGTGTTCGACGCCCGCGGCCAGATCGTGCTGGCCCTGACCACCATCGGGCCGACCGCGGCCTTCGATGCGCGCTGGGACGGCGGGGTCGCTCAGACGCTGCGCGGCGCGGCCGCGGCGCTGTCGCAGCGCCTGGGCAGCTTGCCGGCGGCGGCCTGAGCGGGGTCAGTTGATCAGTTCGCGCCAGGAACTGCGGCGCAGAGGGGTACCGAGTCCGCCCGGAATCGTCGGCGTGGTCACGGTGGGTCGTCCGAAGGTGTCCCATTGGATGATCTTGATGGTGTCGCCCACCTTGACGATGTTCATGCCCGCCGTCAACGCGTCGCTCAGCAGCGCCTCACCGATGGCCCCGCTGGTCAGATCGAAGTTGTAGAGCCATGACGTGCCACCAGGATTGCAGGGCGTCGGCGATGGGATGTTGCTGGCCACGGCGAGCAAGCGCCCGGTTTGCAGCATGTCGACGTTCACGCGCTCGCCTGAGCTCAGCGACAAATCGATGTACCACCCGGCACGGGTGGCCCAGTCCACCGGCTGCACGGTGACGCGGCGCGTCGCCTGGCCGCTCACGGTGGCGGCGGCCATCGTCTGCTGCACCATGTTGGCATTGCTGCGCAGCGTGCCCAGCCCAGTCGAGAGCAGCGAGTCCTTGACCACGTAGATCGACTGCAGCGTCGTGTCGCCAACGTCGGTGGCGCCGAGGTAGCGACCGGTGGCAAAGGTCACCGTCGGCAAGGTCGTGACATTGCCCACCTTGGCCAGGATCGGCTTGGTCGTGATCGGCTGCGGCAGGCCGCCGGACGTCATCGCACGGCCGAGCATCACCGCCTCGTTGCCGGCCGGGGCGATGTTGTCGTCGAAGTCGAAGCGCCACATGTAGCCGAGCATGTCGCCGCCATAGATGCGCGCTGCCGTGTTGTTGGTCTCTGCATCGAGCCAGGTGTTGATCTTGCCCAACTCGCTTGGCGTCGCGGTCGTGCCCGCCGCCACGCCCGGTGCGGTGAAGGTGCTGATCTTGGAGATCGCCGCGCCGGTGATCGCGTTGCGAACGAACAAATGGCCGTTGCCGTTACCTGGCAAGGTGTTGTTGTAGCCCGACGAGAAAGCCACGACCCAGGTGCCGGCCTTGTTCTTGGTGATCACCGGGTTGCCGAAGGTCTGGCCCAGATCGTTGTCATCGGCGCTGCTGAACTCCCACAGCGAGATCGGGTTGGTTGGGTCGGTCACGTCCAGCGCGTAGTAGGCCCTCCCGCCGGCACCCAGGCCGGCCACCAGGAGGGTGCGCCAGTTGGTGCCGTCGAAGACATCACCCACCACCGGTGCGCCATCAACGAAGTAGCGGTGGTTGACGTCGTAATTGGCGTCCGCCAGACGCCACAGGTTGCTGATGACGGCCGTGGGCACATAGGCCCACAGCTCAGCGCCCGTGCTCGCATTCAGCGCATGCAGCATGCCGTCATTGGCGGCCACGTAGACCACACCCGTGCGGCTGGCCTGGTTGGTGGCGTAGGTCGAGTAACCCGCATCCACGTAGCGGAAGGGCGGCTTCTTCACATACACCGGCGCGGCATTCACGATGTCGCCCAGCGGCGTGTTCGGGCGCGCGCGGAACAGGCGGCTGGTGATGGCGTTGGCCACGATGTCTTCGAGGCCATTGCGGCCGCGCAGGTAGTTCACCAGGTTGTCGCCATCGTTGGCAGCGGTCTGCACCGCGGCCCCTTGAGCGACCAGCGAGGCGCACTGTGACAGCCTGAAGTTGCCGGTCTGGCAGGCATTGACGAAGCTGGTGCCCAGGCCAGCCGTGTTGAGGTTGGCGTAAGTGAAATTCGCGCGCTGGGTGGTGGCCACCGAGGGATTACGGAAGTAAATGGTTCGCGTGTCGGTGCTGGCCGCGATCTGCGAACGCAGCGTGGTCTTGGCCTCCCACAAGGGCGTGGTCGACACCGCGGCGCTCGCCGGGTCGATCGTGAAGGCCTTGACGTTGCCTTCCCACAGCACGGTGGTGTACTGCGCCAGGTAAACGAAGTTGTCGCCGCTGACCGGCTGCTGCGAACTGGTGGCCGCAGCAGCACCCGTGCCTGTCGTGCTGGCAATCGTGTCGAGCGCCCCGGAGAGTCCCGTCACCAGATCGGCCGGGTTGGAGGCGTTGTAGTAGCGCCCACGGCCATTCACCGCGGTGTGCCACAAGTCATCGGCGCGGGTCGCCACCGTGTAGGAGGTGCTGGCAACGCTGGGGTTGGGCCACGCGAGCGAGCCGTTGCGGATGTTGAAGAAGTCGCCGCTGGTGGCGGTGTCGTAGTCTGGCCGATAGGTCAGATTGCCTGCCACGCCCAGGCCCAGCGAGTACGTCGTCATGCGCTGGTGCGTGACCTGCTCCGTGCCCACGTTGGGCACGTTCTCCCAACCGACGTTGTTGGCGCAGACATCCTGACCGACCACAGCCCCGGTGCAAGCGGTGCCCGCGACGGCCGGGTCACGCAGATCGGTGGAAAAGAAGTACTCGGAGATGTCGGCCAGGGAGTTGGACACCCCGGCTCCCCCGGTGACCCAGTTCGAACCTTGGGTGCGACCGTCGTCGCGGCGCGGACGCGGGATCGATGTGCCACTGTCGGGGTTGCCGATCTGGGTACTGCCGTTGAGCCGGGTAGGCTCATAGCTGCTGCTGTTGGGTTCGTCCTCCCTGTTCCAGTAGCCGTCTGTCGTGAGGATGGCGTAGTTGCGCTGGCAGGAGTACTGCAGGGGATCCACCACACCCGTCGGTAGCGCCGTACCGTTTCGTTGCCGGCCAGCGTAGTACTTGCCGATCTTCTCCAATGCGGGCCGCAGCGGCGTGAAGCCGCCCGCTGGCGCGGCGTACAGCTTGCTGTAGAAGTCGGCCCTCTGCGTCCCCTGATCGAAATCAGCCAACGGCAGGAAACCGGAGTTGCTGGCAGAGTACGACGAGCTGCTGATCGCCGAGTAACCGACGCGGAAACGCGAAGGGTCGATGGCGCCCATCACCTTGCCCACGGCCCCCTTCATGGTCAACAGGCGCGTGCGGTAGTAGCTGTACCAGTTGGCGTAGTTGGTCTGCTGAGCAAGGGGCAAGCTGGTGACGATGGTCCACTTGGTCCAGTCGTAGCCACTGGCACAGGCCGGCGTGACCGGGTTGGTGGCGTTGTACGTGGCGTAGTAGAACTTCGAGGTGTTGTTGCTCGAGGCTGCACTCGTACGGGTCACCGGCGTCGTCAGGTTGTTCAAGTTGCTGAGGTTGGTCGTGCCGCCCGAGCTCGAGTAGCCGTCGTCGCGTGCCGCCGTGAAGCTGGCATTCGCCATGGGCGTGCCCGCGGCGGTCAGGGGCGGCGTGTAGACGACGCTCGGGTTGTAGAAGACGCCATTGATGCCACTGAACCCAAAACAGAGGTTGCCGTAATTGGCGTCGTCGGGCAGGTAGTCGTAGCCCATGCTTCCCGAGTCGTCCATGATGAACATCATGTTCGCCCGCACGGTTGTCGCCGACTGTGTGGCCAGCGGTGTGCTCGAGATGTCCGCGGCATGCACCTGCACCTGGAAGGACATGGCCAGCATGACGGCGCAGGCCACTCGGCGGTGGCGGGCGATGTTGACTGTTTGGGATTTCATGTGAGACCTCGGCTGCAGTTCAGAGTGGTGAGCCACGAGCTCAAAAATTGACGATCGTCTCGATGTAGCTGACCGCCCCGCGGCCGCCCACGCTGCGCACGACGACCCGGTAGTAGGGTGCGGTGACGGAATTGGCGAAACCACCGTTCTCGCCATAGCTCTGGCCACCGCTGGCGGTGTCGTCGACCGCCCCGCTGCTCAGCGTGGTGGCGCAGGAGTTGGCGACATCGTTCTTGCTCAAGGCCGAGGCACACAGCCGCGTGATGATCCAGTTGACGGTGTTGCCGCCGACCGTGATCGGCGCAGACGCGTCGAGGCAGGCGGAGTAGCTGCCGGTGATGCTGGCGGCTGCGCAGTTGTCGTTGTTCCAGTCCACCACGGCCCGCGTTGCCGATGCCGTGTTGCGGCCGGTGGGGTCGAGCGCGTCGGTGCTGGTGGCGTAGTAGCCCGAGGCGGTCACGTTGCCGTCCAGGATCACACCGGTGTTGTTGGCCTGCAGCCAGGCGATGGCGGCCTCACCACCGCGGTCGGCGCTGGTCGTGGCGTCGAGCTTGAAGCCCAGATTGCCGATCGCCAGCGAGCCGCCTCCCACGGTGCGCACCAGGCCGGCAGCTGCCAGCGAGAGCGCCGCCAAGGCCAGCAAGGCAAACAGCAGGGACAGGCCGCGCTCCGTGCGCGGGCGGGGACCCTTGCCTGGGGACAGCCGCCGGCCCGGCAGCGCCAGCCTGTCAACGGCGGCGCCTCGATGGCCGGTGGCCTCACCGCACCGAGAGTGGCGCCTCATGATCGCCATAGCATGTTGCGCAAGGGCACGACCGAGTCGTAGACCTTGTAGCGGTAGCGCTGCCAGTCGGGCAGCGTGTTCACCGTGATCGTGACGCAGCGGCTGGTGCCGCAGGCCGCCGACCCGGCCACCGTGGTGGCAGTGCCAACGTCCCAGAGCGGTTGCGCGGCCGTCACGTTCTCCTTCTCCATCTGGGCGCTGCGTGCCACCACGGCAATGCGCACGCTCAGCACCTGGCGCCAGCCCGCACCGGTGGTCGGCGTGAGGTTGTCATAGGTATCGACGACACCGTTGCCATCGGTGTCCTTGCCGTAGAAGGCCTGAAGGTTGACGACGTCAGGAAACAGGTCTTCCGTTGTCGTGGCGGCTGTGGCGGTGCTGAAGTTTGCGACCTGCAACACCTGGCCTGCGCTGACCTGGACCTGGCGGGTCACGAACTGACCCAGGTTGATCAAATAGGAGCCTTTGGTCGGATCGGACGCATACGCGCCGACAGCGCCGTAGCCAGCGTTCGGGAAGATGGTCTGGCCGCCAGGCTGGTTCCAGGGGCCGCTGCTGCCAGCGTTGTGAATGATCTGGCTGGCCCCGCCGATGCCCGTCACGTTGAAAACACTGCACCAGTTGTTGGCGTCGATGACGCCGGGCACGGCCAGCATCAGATCGCCATCGACCGTGCCCAGCGTGGTGTTGACAAAGAAGTTGGCCGCCGTGCGCGGGTGGTTGGTGACCACCCGAGACGGCACGGAGTACGACAGCTTGGCACTGCCCATCACCAGCATGCTGTCCGGGGCACCCGCAGCGCCATCCGTGATGACGACAGGGGCCAGGGTGAAGGTGTAGTCGACGCCATTGCGTTGCGCGCGGATCTCGCACCCGATGCCGTCGACCGCGCTGGTGAGGCCGTAGCCGGCCATCTGCAGATCGCGCTGCACGGTGTACAGGGCCAGCGCCCCGTTGACCTGGGCTTCGGAACCCGACACCGTCGTGCGGCGGCGCCCTTCCGAACTGACCAACACCTGGGCAATCACGATCGTGGTGAGCAGGCCGATGACCATGCCCACCATCAGTTCGATCAACGTAAAGCCGCGCGCGCGGCGAGGCTTGCATTGGCGCAGCGGCAGGCTCATGCGACCACCGAACTGTTGGTGGTGTAGGTCTGCACACCCGACCGCGTTGTCCACGAGATCGAGATCGTCACGACGCCGGTACCGGCATTCACGGCCACCGCGGTGGTGGCGCCGGGCAAGGTGCGCGCCACCTTGTTCGCCCAGTCGCTGCAGCGCGCATAGGCGGCACACTGCGCCGTGTTGTAGTTGGTCAGGCCGGGCAAGTCGGCCCAGAGCAGCCCGATCAGTTCACCGGCGAGATAGGTGGCTTCACCACGAAACTGGCTGGTGGTCTGCGATTGCGTCATCGAAGCCTGCAAACCCACGACGCCCAGCACACCCACGGCGAAGATCAAGCCGCCGACAAGGGCCTCGAGCATGACGAAGCCTGCGCTGCGGCGAGCGCCGCGGCGCTGCCGGGGGCGGCGGGGTCGGGATGCGGCGAGGTTCTTCATGGCTTTGCCTTTGTCGAGATCAGGTGCATCGGCGCGGGTCGGCGGTGTCGCTCACCCGAGGCTCACACAGGCGAACGCTGCCACCGCGCGTGATCTGGATGCGCAGTGGGCGGAAGTTGTTGCCACTGCTGGCGTTGTTGAGGTCCACGCGGGCAATGAAGGTGGCATTCGAAACGCGCCCGAAGCCGTCAAAGACGATCTGCGTGGCGGCTGTCGCGTTGTCGGTCTGCAGGGCACTGACCGTGACGTTGCCGCTGCTCGCGCCGCCAACGGCTTTCTCCACCAGGAAGGGCGCGACGCTGCTGGAGCTCGCAGCCGCGCAGCTGCCGGCAGGATCGTTGAGGCTCACCACCCAGCCGCGGGCCGTGCTCGACAAGGCGCACGTGTTGTCCAGCGTTCCGGCCGCGTTGGTCGTCGTCAGCCAGAACGTGACATCGCGGTTGCGGCGAAGGGCCTCATTGCGCGCCTGCTGCAGGCCCTGCTGCAAGGACTCGGCCGTGCTGCGGATGCGGTTGTTGGCCACCATCGACGTGAC
>JANNFB010000118.1:0-4029 GCA_031379365.1 Burkholderiales bacterium | reverse complement strand
GCGTCGGATTGAGCTCGCGCAGCGTGCTGCCTTCGAGCAGGCGCAGCGCTTTGACATGGCGCAGCAGAACCTCACCGGCGGACGTCGGCACCACCGGCTTCTCGCGCACCAGCAATACCGAAGCCAATGACTCTTCGAGGGAGCGGATGCGCTGCGAGACGGCACCACGCGTGATGTTGAGTTGCGTAGCCGCGCGCTCGAAGCTCTGCTCTTCGGCCACGGTCGCAAAGGTTTCCAGGTGATCGCGGTCCAGCATCTGACACCTCCAGCCGAGGGTGATTCAGGGATCGGTCGCCAACGAGGGGCATCGAATCGATACACCGATCGCATGTCAAGGGGACAACCTAATTCAGTTGTGTGAAAGTGTTTCCTGGTTTTCCAGATCACTGTGTGTCAGTCGCGACAAGTTGACCTGGGGTGTGAGCGCCCGCGCGGGCGCTGGTCATCGGCCGCACGCTGCCGCGAGCGACCGTGTCTCTCGTCGGTCAGTTCAGCCACCCGGCATTCGTCGGCCGCCTGTCGTGCGAACCGTAGCGCCGCGCGCGCGGTGACCAGGGCCTTTCGCGGCATAAACGGCCGCCGCCCCGCGCTGCGCGCGGGTCCCCGCCATTTATTCCACGCTGCCCTGGCCACCTTGCTTGATCGCGGCACTGCGGCGTCGCACGGCGACCGACGAATGCGGGGCAGAACCAGGCTCAAGGGCCTGTCCGACGCCGAGGGACGAACAGCCACTGGCGGCTCCCTCGGAAATTGGGGCAGGGCGGCTGGTACTCGAAAGGCGGGTTGCATGTGGTTTGACTTCGACACGGTGGCATGTGATGCGGCGGACAGGTGTGGGCCATGTGGCTGATCTTCACCCGAACGCCGCATCCGGATGCTGTGCACTGGCCCGGGCGCCGTTGGTTCGCGGCAGTGGACGCTGTTGCGTGGCCGGCCATGTGGATAGCGGTTGTGGTCTATGTGCCGGGTCGACTCGGCGCGATCGGCCTGGTCGTCTGTGCGTGGGCGTCGTGGTCGTGCGCGACGCGCCTGCATCGCGCAGTCTTCGCGGGTCACCGGTATCGATTCACGACCTGGCGATACGCCTGGGGCGCCATTGGTGTGCTGTTGTTCGGTGTGTTGCTCAAGCTCGCCTCGACGTTCTAGTTTCAGACGATGGCGAGCGGGAAGTGTCGAACCGTTTGGAGCGGTCGGATCAGTATGCGCGAAGGTCAGCGAGTCGCCGCAATGCGGACGGTGGCTGTGCTCTTCTCTAAGGCGGCACGCGGCCATGTCCAGACGTTCGCGCCACCTAGGCGAACGTCGCTTCATGTTTAGGTTTGTTCGACACCTGCCCGTGCGACGCCTCGGTGCCGCGCGTGGCGCAGACCTGAGGGCAGGTGTTGGACAAACCTCGGGGGAGGAAACCGCGGGCCGTGCCACGGTGCCTCGAAGTCGCCGCGGCTCTATGGGGATAGTGGTTCAGTGGCGCCGTCGGAGGTGGTCTGGGCGCGAGCCTGAAGGGCCTTCAGGCCGTCGTTGCGCGCGTCAGTGATGACGTCAGGCCATCGCGGCGGGCCCGATTCAGCTGGTGGGCGAGCGGCCAGGCAGTGGCAAGGCAAGGCAGGCCCTGCCGAGGTCCGTGAGCGCACGGTCGGCCAGCGGCGCAAGAGCAGCAAGTGAGAAGTCATGGCGTGCACCCTGGAGCCGGTGGCGCACGAATCGACTCGCCGCGCAAGAAGGTCTGCAAGATGAGCATGGCGTGGCCGCAGTGCCGGCAGACGAAGGCCGGTGGCGCGGCATTGGGCAACTCGCCTGCCTGCCCATCGGTGCTGGCCGGGGCTGCGGGAGCGGGGATGACGTGCAACAACTCCCGCACGAGCGCCAGGCTGGTCTTGCGTGCGCCATTGGCCAACAAGCCGTAATGCCGGATGCGATGGAAGCCGCCGGGCAACACATGCAGCAGGAAGCGGCGCATGAACTCCTCGGGCGCCAGCGTCATCGTCTTGTGGCGTGTCTGGGCCTTGGCGTCGGCCTTGACCCGGTAGTCCTTCCACTTGAAGGTGACGCCGCGTTCGTCCAGGGCGAGCAGCCGGCTGTTGGAGATGGCCACCCGGTGCGTGTAGCGCGACAGATAGGCCAGCACCGCCTGCGGCCCGGCAAACGGGCGCTTGGCGTAGACCACCCACTCGCACTGGCGCAGTGGTGTGAGCCAGGCCTTGAACGCCTGGGCATCGGCAAGCGCCGCGTGCTCGCCAAAGAATTGCAGCTTGCCGGCCTGATGCACCCGCAGCAACTCTTCCAGGAAGCGCCGCCGGAACAGGCGTGACAGCACCCGCACCGACAAGAAGAAGCCCGGCCTGCACGCCGCCCAGGTCTTGCCGTCGGCGCTGAGCCCGCCGCCTGGCACGATGCCGTGGACATGCGGGTGGTGGGTCAGCGCCGAACCCCAGGTGTGCAGTACCAGCGTCGCACCGATGCGTGCACCCAGGTGCTTGGGATCAGCGGCGATGGTCAGCAGCACCTCGGCGGCCAGGTCGAACAGCAGGCCGTACATCACGGCCTTGTTCTGGTACGCGATGTCGGCAATGGGCGCCGGCAGCGTGAAGACGACGTGGTAATACTCCACCGGCAGCAGATCGGCCTGCCGGGCATCGAGCCAGCGCTTAGCCGCACTGCTCTGGCACTTCGGGCAGTGCCGGTTGCGGCAGGAGTTGTACGAGACCTGATCGACGCCACAGCCACCGCAGCGCAAGACATGGCCCCCCAGCGCCGCGCTGCGGCACTGCTCGATGGCCGACATCACCTTGAGCTGACCCAGGCTCAGGTGGCCGCGCTGCGCGGTGCGCCAGGCGGGCCCATGAACACGGAAGATGTCGGCAACCTCCAAGGCGGGTTGCACGACGCCAGCCTCAGGACGGCGGCAGGTTCTCCAGCGGGCTGATCACCTCGCGCAGCAGGTCGGTGGCCACGTGCGTGTAGATGCTGGTGGTCTCCAGCTTGACGTGACCGAGCAGGACCTGGATCACGCGGATGTCGACCTTCTGCTCCAGCAGGTGCGTGGCGAAGGAGTGGCGCAGCGTGTGCATCGACACGCGCTTGTCGATCTTGGCTGTGTCGGCGGCGGCGTGGATGGCACGGTTGAGCTGGCGCGTGCTCAGCGGGTGCATCGGATCCAGGCCCGGGAACAGCCAGCCGTTGCGCAGGATCTTGCCCTGGGCATGGCCCACCCGCCACCACACGCGCAGCCGCTGCAGCAGGATCGGCGGCAGCATGGCGTAGCGGTCCTTGCGCCCCTTGCCTTGTTCGACGCGCAGGGTCATGCGCTGGCTGTCGACGTCGCCGACCTTCAAGGCGATGACTTCGCTGGCACGCAGCCCGGCGCCGTAGGCCACGGCCAGCGCCGTCTGGTGCTTGAGGTTCCAGGCCGCCGCGATCAAGCGCGAGACCTCCTCGCGGCTGAGCACCACCGGCAGCGTGCGCGGCACAGACACGGGTTGCATCTTGGCCATCAACTCGCCACGGCTGAGCGTGACGTCGAAGAAGAACTTCAGGCCCGAGATCGTCGCGTTTAGCGTGATCGGCGAGGCACCCTCGTCGACCAAGTGCATCTGGAAGCTACGCAGGTCCTCGGCACTGGCGGTGTCGGGAGATCGGCCCAGGAACTTGGTCAGCTTGCGCACTGCGCGCAGGTAGCCGGCCTGCGTCTTGGGCTCGAACTTGCGCATGCGCATGTCCTCGAGCATGCGTTGACGCAACGGTGAGACGGTGGAAGTCGAAACGTCCATGATCCTGCTCCTGTCAGTGAACGAGGCGGATTGCCTCGATCACCAACATGGCAGAGTCACGGGCGCAACGAACCACCACCGGCCTGGCCGGAGCGCCTACCGCGCGAGCGGTTTAGTCCCTTGACCAGGAGCCGCCGGCCTTTTTCACGGCCTGGAACGCATCCGCGTTTCAAGCCTCGGCTGTCAGTTCGGCAGTCAGCTCGTCCTTGCGCGTGGCCATGTCAGCGCCGAGCGTCTTGGTGTCGAGCTTGGCCTTCTTGAC
>JANNFB010000115.1:0-12935 GCA_031379365.1 Burkholderiales bacterium | reverse complement strand
GGGGCCGCAGCCGCGCATGATCGTCTGCGACACCCAGATGGGCCACGGCGTGCCCTTCCTCGAAGCGCGCGAGAAGAACCACTTCATGCGCGTCGATGCACACGAATGGCAGTTGGCGCTCGAAGCCTTGGACGCAGGCAGGCCCGTATGAACACGACCACCGCTGCCAAGCCGCGTCTCAAGACCTCGGCCATGATCGCCTCGATCGCGTCCGAGGGCCAACGCACACGGCCCGCGCCCTTCGGCCACGCCCTGTGCAAACTCGCCGAGGAGCGTCTGGACGTCGTCGGCATGACGGCCGACCTGGCCAAGTACACCGACCTGCATGTCTTCGCCAGCGCCTTCCCCGAGCGCTTCTACCAGATGGGCATGGCTGAGCAACTGCTGTTCGGCGCTGCGGCGGGCCTGGCCAAGGAAGGCGCCCTGCCTTTCGTCACCACCTACGCGGTGTTCGCGACGCGGCGCGCTTATGACTTCATTCACCAGGCCATCGCCGAGGACGACCTCAACGTCAAGATCGCCTGCGCGCTGCCGGGCCTGACCTCGGGCTATGGGCCCAGCCACCAGGCGACGGAAGACCTGGCGCTGATGCGCGCGATTCCCGGGCTGACCGTGATCGACCCGTGCGACGCGCTGGAGATCGAGCAGGCGGTGCCGGCGATGGCGGCGCACCGCGGCCCCGTCTACATGCGCTTGCTGCGCGGCCAGGTGCCGCTGGTGCTGGACGAATACGGCTACCAGTTCGAGCTCGGCAAAGCCAAGGTGCTTCGCGACGGCCGCGATGTGCTGATCGTCTCGTCCGGCCTGCTCACGATGCGTGCGCTCGAAGCCGCGCAGGCCTTGGCCGCCGACAGCGTCGATGTCGGTGTGCTGCATGTCTCCACCCTCAAGCCGCTCGATGTGGCGACCATCGTGCGCGAAGCCGGCAAGGCCGGTCGCCTGGTGGTGGTGGCCGAGAACCACAGCACCATCGGCGGCCTCGGTGAAGCGGTGGCGGCCGAGCTGCTCGGCGCCGGCGTGGCGCCGCGCTATCGCCGCATTGCCCTGCCCGACGCCTTTCTCGACGCGGGCGCCCTGCCCACGCTGCACGAGCGTTACGGCATCTCCAGCGCCGCGATCGCGGCGTCGATCAAGGGCTGGCTGGATTGATAGAAAGGCGCGTACCGTGAGGTTTCTGCTCGAGGGCAAGACGGCCATCATCACCGGCGGCGCCAGCCCGCGCGGCCTGGGCCTGGCCACAGCGCGCCTGTTCGCCGAGCACGGCGCGCGCGTGCTGATCGCCGATCTGGACGCCGCCGCCGCCGAGGCTGCAGCGCAGTCTCTGGAGGGCAGCGGCCACGTCGGCCTGCGCTGCGACGTGACCGACAAGGCCGCCTGCGAGGCCGCCGCGGCACGCGCCGTGCAAGCCTTCGGCCGCATCGATATCGTCTTCAACAACGCCGGCGTCACCAGCCCGCAGCGCCTGATGGAGGTCACGCCCGAGAGCTACAGCCGCGTGATGGACGTCAACATGCGCGGTACCCTGTACATGACCCAGGCCGTGGTGCCGCAGATGCGGGCGCAACGCAGCGGCAGCATCATCAACATGAGCTCGGTCTCGGCGCAGCGCGGCGGCGGCGTCTTCGGCGGCTCGCACTACTCTGCGGCCAAGGCGGCGATGCTCGGCTACACCAAGGCCGCGGCGAGAGAACTCGGCCCCGACAACATCCGCGTCAATGCCGTGTGCGCCGGCTTCATCGACACCGACATCACCGCCGGCATGATGACGCCCGACAAGTTGCAGGCCATCATTGCCAGCGTGCCGATGGGCCGCCCCGGCCGTGCGCATGAGGTCGCCGGCTGCGCCCTGTTCCTGGCGTGTGACCTGCTGTCGAGCTATGTCACCGGCAGCGAGATTGATATCAACGGTGGGTCGCACATTCACTGAGTCGATATGCCTCATGGCACACAATGTAAGTGTGCGCAAACATGTAAATACTGATGCGCATGTCTTGATCGACACATCAGCAAGACATGTACGATTATGTTGACGAAATCGACACATAAGCGCCCAATGTCGATCCAATCGACGCATCGCCCCGATATGTCGATACGTTCAAGTGCAATCGACAAATGGTCGGCTTCAACCCCCGCGAGCCCTTCAACGACCTGCCGGGCCTGCCACCCGCGGCCGACATCGAATCGCGCGCCATCCTGAAGGCCTGCATCGAAGCTCGCGCCGCTTTGGCCGAGCTCAAAGCCGCGGGCAGGCAGATCCCGAACCAGGCGGTGCTGATCAACAGCATCCCACTGCTCGAAGCCCAGGCCAGCAACGAGATCGAAAACATCGTGACCACCAGCGATGAGCTGTTCCGCTTCTCGCAACTCGAAGGCCAGGCCACCAACCCAGCGACCAAAGAAGCGCTGCGCTACCGCACCGCCTTGCAGCAGGGCTACCACTCGCTGCGCGAGCGCCCCTTGTCAACCGCCACCGCCGTGCGCATCTGCAGCACGATCAAGGAGGTGGAGATGCAGGTGCGCCGCGTGCCCGGCACCGCACTCGTCAATCCCGCCAGCGGCGAGCTCATCTACACGCCGCCCGTCGGCGAAAGCCTGTTGCGCGACAAGCTCGCCGATTGGGAGCGCTTCATCCACGGCAGTCCCAGCGTCGATCCGCTCGTGCGCATGGCCGTTGCGCACTACCAGTTCGAAGCCATCCACCCCTTCACCGATGGCAACGGCCGCACCGGGCGCATCCTCAACCTGTTGATGCTGGTCGAGCAGCTACTGCTCGACCAGCCGGTGCTCTACCTCTCGCGCGAAATCCTGCGCCGGCGCAGCGACTACTACAGCGGCCTTAACCGCGTGACGAGCCAGGGCGATTGGGAGGGCTGGATCCTGTTCATGCTCGGCGCCGTGACGCAGACCGCGCGCTGGACCACGGCCAAGATCGACGCCATCGCCCGCCTGAATGAAGCCGCCGCCGAATTCGTGCGCGCGCGCGCCGGCCGCATCTACAGCCGCGAGTTGGTCGATCTGCTTTTCGTGCAGCCGTATTGCCGCATCCAGAACATCGTCGGCGCCGGCCTCGCCAAACGGCAGACCGCTTCCGAGTACCTCAAGCAACTGGCAGCCATCGGCATGCTCAGCGAGATCAAGGTCGGGCGCGAAAAGCTCTTCCTGCATCCGAACTTCGTGCGCTTGTTGACCAGCGATGATCATCCGGTGCTGGCCTACGGCGCCGGCCCGCCATAGCGCCGGCTGCGCTGGCTACCCAGCGCGAGCCTTTCTGATGGCCAACAACTGCGCCCGTTCCGCCGGCGTGCGCCTTTCCGTCGCGCGGGTGTAGGCGCGCGAACTCATGCTCGCGGCGTGGCGTTCGAGGAAGGCCGTCACCGCATCGGGATGCGCATGGCCCAGCTCGCGCAGGACCCAGCCGACTGCAAGCTCCACATACTTGCGGTGATCAGCGACGCAGTTCGCCACCAAGGGCAGCATCTGCTCGGGTGGCAGAAACACGGCGTTCTTGCCGCTGTAGTGGATCAGGCTGGTGAGGGAGATGCGCCGCAGCCACTCGCTCGGCGATGCGTTCCAGGCCTGGAGTTGCGGATACACCGCGTCGAACTGCGCCTCGAGCACGCGCGAGTAGAGGCCGCTGAGCGCGTCGCTGTGGCACCAGTTGTTGATGCGCTCGCTCCAGTGGCGCACCGTGGGCCACAGCGCGGGCGGCACGCGTTTGCGGACGATGGGCGCCAGCGCTTCGAGCGCGGCGAAGAGCACGTCGCCACAGGGCGAGCTGCGCCAAAGCGCATCCCAGATCGCGAGAACCTCGGCCTCGGGCAGGTTTGAGAACGAGAAGCCTTGCTTGACGCGGGCTCGGAGTGCAGGGAACCCAATGCCCAGGTATTGCAGGGTGGAGCCGCGATCAATGCGGATCGCTTCGCCGCGGCGCGGGTTGCCGATGGCCGCCAAGGCGGCGAGGACTTCATCGTGGTGCGACGCGGGGGTCATGGCTGCATTCGCTCGCCCGCACAGATCATGGCCTGCCGTACTGTACCGAGGCACCTGTGTCGCACACGCAGCGAATCAGCGTCGCGGCCTGATGGCGATGCGCTCTTGCTCCGCGGGGTGCTCGCGCCGCAGGTATACACCAGGCTCGAAGCTATTCAGCGCGTCTAGCATCGCGTGCAAAACAGCGAGCGGCAGCGCGCTCAACACCACCTCGCATCCGACTCGGCGAATGTGCACGTCAGTGCCTTCGAAGCGAAGATCGTTTGGTAGGCACACTGCCTGGCTACCGTCGCGAGAAAACAGCTTGGCTATGCTCATGAAAGGCTCCGAGGTGCCGCGATGCGCAGCAGTATGCGTGTGGAGTCTGCGTCGATGTTGAGTGGCGTTGTGCGACTTGGCGACGCCTTGGCGACTGGCAGGGCAACGCCAAATTCTACTTACGGGAACAGCACTGGTTGTTACCCAAGTGGGAACGTGCTATGCTTTTCTTGATGGACCTGATGTTTGCCCCACATGAGACTTGTTGGCCGTGAAGTGCTTGACCGTTTTTGCTCAAAGCATGCTGATTGCCGTAAGTGGGTCGGCGTTTGGGTTGCGGACGTCACGACCAGCCACTGGCGAGTCCCTCAGGACATCAAAACTCGGTACGCGTCAGCCAGTTTCTTGGCGCACAACGTTGTGATCTTCAACGTGCGGGGAAACGAGTACCGGCTTGTCACGCGAGTGGCCTACCAAACTCGCATCGTGATAGCTGAGTGGATTGGAACCCACGCCGAATACATGAAGAAGTACTGCTGATGGAACCACGAGTCATTAAGACTGAAAATGAGTACAAGACGTACCTCTCGGAGGTCGGGCGTTTGGCTATTTCCGATCCGGCCCCGGACTCGTCCGACGGTGGACGCCTCGAACTCCTTGCCCTGCTTGTGGAGGACTACGAGAAGTCGCGGTTCTCGTTCGACTCCCCGGATCCGATACAAGTCATTCAGTTTCGGATGAATGAGCAAGGACTCCGACAAACTGACCTAGTCCCCTATTTCGGTTCGCGAAGCCGCGTTTCGGAAGTACTCGCTCGGAAACGCCCGCTAACCGTGCAGATGGTCCGTGAGCTTTCTTCAGGGCTTGGGATCGCCGCAGACTTGCTCGTGGCACCGATGCAGGTTCCGACGCAGGACGGTGCGGAGGATCGCACCAATCTTGATTGGAGCAAGTTCCCAGCGAAGGAAATGCAGCGCCGTGGCTACTTCGAAGAATTGCCGAGTTCGTCCGGCAAGTCACTCAGCGAAATTGCTCGAGATTTCTTCGCCCGAATCCTGCCGTCTGGTGAGGCGATCCCCGCGCTTGCTCGCCAAGGGCTCCGGGGCGATGCGGTGACGCCAAAGGCTCGGTATGGCCTCCTTGCATGGAAGGCCCGTGTCGTACAGATCGCGCGCAAGCGTCGAGAGGCAGGCACAGTAGGTAAGTACGACCAAAGTGCGCTTGACGCAGCATTTCTCGCTCAAGTCGTTGGCCTTAGCTGGCACCCTGAAGGCATTCGTCTAGCGTGCCAACTCATTGAGGGAGTCGGCATTGCAGTCGTCGTTCAGCCTCATCTGCCTGGAACCCTGCTGGACGGGGCTGCTCTGCTGGACCACGATGGCGCCCCTGTGATTGGCTTGACTCTTCGTTTCGACCGCATTGACCATTTCTGGTTCACGCTTCTGCATGAGCTAGCTCACGTGATGAAGCATCTCAGTGTTCCCGGCGATTCGTTCTTGGATCGCATCGAGGACTGCGAGGCAACCGAAGCGCTTGAGCTGGAAGCAAACCGAGTTGCTAGGGACGCTCTGATTTCTCGTGCTGGATGGCGCCGCAGTGATCTCTCAGGAAGCGCAACTCGCGACAGGATTCTTCAGTTTGCCCGTGAGCAAAAGATTCACCCGGCGATCGTGGCTGGTCGAGTACGACGGGAAACGAAAAACTTTCGGGTGTTCGGTGATCTCGTCGGGCAGGATCAGGTCCGGCGACTCTTTCCGAGCATCGCCTTTGGCTGGGGATGAACATGCGCGACGAAGTCTTCTATACCCCGATCCTGAAGGGCAAAGCCAACGACTTGAAGGCCTTGGGGAAGGTTCCTCGTGCCTTTATTCATCGCCTATCCCCAGTCGTTGAACTGCTCTCTCCAAACGAAGGCGAGAGTCTTGATGTCGCGCATGCTCGTTTTGCGCATCAGCTTCGGAAGTTCTGTCCCCTGCACACGATCAGTGTTGACCTTCATGCGATCCCGCCCGACGGACGATTGCGCGATGGTTCCTTGGCACTCGAGGCGCTATGTGCGTATCTCAGCGGCGTTGGGTTGCGCTTTGTGCCGGTCTACGGGTTTGACCACGAGCCAGAGCTATGGGATCGAGTCGCATCAATCGGCCGACGTGATGGGCGGGGGTTGACCTTCAGGCTCAAGCCAGAAGACCTCGAGGCGTGCGAGGACACGGTGGCAGAGGTGATTGGCCGACTCAAGGACGCAGGTATCTCGGCTGCCGAAACGCACCTGCTGATCGATCTCGGCTCACTGGCAGCAGCCGATGGAATCGAACTTGTCCGGCTACGAAGTGCGTGTCAGGACTTCATCGAAGCTGCATCGTCCGCCGCTGATTTTCTCGGGTTGTCCCTGGCAGGGTCAAGCATGCCCGGCGACGTTAGCGAGGTGCCGGTTGAGGGCACGAAGACATACTCCAGGCGCGAGCTTGCATTGTGGGCAGAGACCATCGTGAGCCTGCCTAGCCGCGCGGTCGGCTACGGTGATTACGGCATCGTGCATCCGTCGTTCTCCGACAAGATCATTGCAACCAACGCAAACGCGAAGATCAGATACACAGGTCAGACGGACCATCACATCTTTCGTGGCTACAACCTCAAGAATGGGTTGAAGTACCAGCAATACCACGAGCTTGCGCAGCGCGTAGTGACCTCGCCCATCTACATGGGCCGTGACTACTCAGTCGGAGATGAGCGCACGTGGCTTTGCTCTCAACATGAAGTTAGCTGCGGCAATCTGGGAACGTGGGTTGAGGCGGACATGAACCATCATCTGGTGTTCGTCGGCGCGCAGCTTCCGAGAGTAGCGTCGCTACTGGCACAAGGGGCGCTGGCGGATGAGGCGCTACACGCCACCTAGTGATCAGTCCAACCAAGTGCTGAAGTTGAGAGCGCCCGTCTATAAACCTAGCAACCCACGCGCCAACAAGTGCAGACGCGCCCGCGGCTCAGCCAGGTCGTGCAGCACGCTCATGTGATGGCGCCCAGGGATGGATTCGCAGACCGGCACCGCGCGCGCGCCCCAGGCCTGGCGAATCAGCGCGTTCTGGCGCAGGAACTCCTCGCTCTCGTCGCCGCCGACGACAGCCCACAGGCGCCCGCGTGGCGCCGGCAGGTGGGCGGGGCTGAGGCGGGCGACCGAGCTGCGCGTCAGCTTCAGGTCGCCGGCCAGGAAGGGCGCGTGGCGCAGCGGCTCGAGATCGAACACGCCTGAGACCGACAGCGCCTTGGTCACCAGATCGACCGGCAGGTCGGCCCCGACCTCGCGCCAGCGGCAGGCCAGCATCATGGCCGCCAGGTGGCCACCGGCCGAGTGCCCGGCCACGACGATTCGCCGCGGGTCACCGCCGTACACCGCGGCGTGGCGATGGACCCAGGCCAGCGCTTGCACGGTCTGCAAGACGATGTCTTCAATGCGGACAGACGGGCACAGGCTGTAGTTGGGCAGTATCACCATGGCGCCGGCTTCGACGAAGGGCGCGGCGATGAAGGATTGGTCGCGTTTGTCGAGCGCGCGCCAGTAACCGCCGTGCAGGTAGACCAGGATCGGCGCCAGGCCCGCCGGCGCACTGCGCGGCAAGAAGAGGTCGAGCCGCTCGGCCGGGTCGGTGCCACCGCGCTCGGAGTAGGGCAGGTCCAGAGCGCTGGCCAGGCTGGCGCGCGCCGCCGCCGACGCGTCGGACCAATGCTGCAGGATGGCGGGGTGCTCCGGAATGCGGCCGCGGTTGTTGTACTGCTGGTCGTACCAGGCGGGGCTGGGGGTCATTTGGCGGGGCTCCGAAGGGGGACTTTGCGCCGGACGGCCGGTGCGGGGGCCTTGGGACGTGAAACCGACGCGGGTCGAACTGCGGACGGGCGCGCTGGCGAGGACGCGGACGGCGAGGCGGCCTGCCCTTCTCGCATCGCGGCTTCGATGAGGGCATCGGCCATCCACAAGGCGATGCCCTCCACCTCGCGGTCCGGCAGGTCCCAGATGTCCTTGAGGATGGTGAAGGGCTCGATGCCATAGACGACCGACAAGGCCTTGTGCAGCCGATCGCGCATCGCAGGCTTCAAGGGCAATGGCGCAATCGCATGTTCGAGGATGCGGATGCGGTGGCCGCGGCGGTAGGGCACTTCCTCGAGCTTGCCCGCGCGCTCGAGTGCCCATTGCTCCATCGTCAGCTGGGCGGCCGCGCGCAGCTGCGGCTCGAACTCCTTGAAACGCGGAAAGGTCTGGGTGAAAAGTTCATGCACGCGGGCGCGCCCATCGGGGTTGTTGGACGACAGCACGCGCACGGGGCCCAGCGAAGCGTCGATCACCGCCGTGATCAGCGCGCTGCGACTGGGGAAGTAGCGGTAGGCGGTGGCGCGCGACACCTTGCAGTGCAGCGCCACCTCGGGCACGGAAGGGATGTGCCCATCGGCATTGATCAGCGCCATCGCCGTGTCGAGCAGCAAGTGAAAGGTCGCGGCCTTGACGCCGCGTTCGGGGGCCAGAGGGGGTTCGCTGGGCTTGAGTCTGGGTCGTGTCATGCGGGTTTGTCCGGGGCCGATTTCTGCAATCTCCGCCTTGTGAGTGAGGAGACCTCGCCCGTATGATGCGCCCATCCCGATTTGAGACACGAGTCTCATTTTCCCTAATAAAGTCAAAGCTGATCGACCCGGAGTCGACTCGAGCGCAGACTGCCCGGAGACAAGGACGATGCGCTTGGCCAGCTGGAGTTGGGGCGGCAGCCACCATGCTGGCAGCGTGTCGGCCTGCGGCCGCGAGCTCACACCGCTGGCCATGAGCCGGCCGGAGCGTGGCGTACTGCCCCTGCTCGAGGCCCTCGTGGCTGGCGAGCCCTTGCCCGCGGCCACCGGGACCCGCTTGCCGGTAAGCGCCGTAACCCTGCGCGCGCCGCTGCCGCGCCCTCGGCGCGGCTTGTTTTGCGTCGGTCGCAACTACCGCGCCCACGCCAACGAGCTGGCCGCCAGTGTGTTTCGCGACCACCTGCCCGCTGAAGACGGCTGGCCCATCGTTTTCAGCAAGCTGGCCGAGTGCGTGGTCGGCCCGATGGACGACGTGCGCCTGCCTGGCGCGGCCGTCTCGACCCAGATCGATTACGAGAGCGAGCTCGCCGTCATCATCGGGCGCGGTGGCCGCGACATCTCGCGCAGCCGCGCGATGGACCACGTCTTTGGCTACACCGTCGTCAACGATGTGACCGCGCGGGATGTCCAGATGCGCCACAAGCAATGGGATCTGGGCAAGAGCTTCGACACCTTCTGCCCGATGGGCCCCTGGATCACCACTGCCGATGAGCTCGACGGCCGCGACACCCGTGTGCGCGGCTGGGTCACGCCGGCGGGTGGCGAGCCCGAGTTGCGTCAGGACGGCCGCACGCGCGACATGATCTTCGACATCCCGACTCTGATCGAGACCTGCTCGCGCGGCATCACCCTGCTGCCCGGCGATGCCATTGCCACTGGCACGCCGGCCGGTGTCGGCATGGGCTTCAAGCCCGAGCGCTGGCTGGCGGCGGGCGACGTGGTGCGCATCGAGATCGATGGCCTGGGTGCCATCGAGAACCGCTTCGTCTGATCATGGCCTTGCACCAGTTCGAGCGCATGGTGGTGGAAGACGAGGGCGAGGGCCCGGTGGTCGTCTGCGTTCACGGGCTGGGCGGCAGCAGCAACAGCTTCTCGCCCCTGATGCCCGCGCTGGCGCGGCACCGTGTGCTGCGTGCCGACCTGCCGGGCAGCGGCCGCTCGCAACACGCCGAAGGCGCGCTCTCGATCGAACGCTTCGTGCAAGCCCTGCTGTCGATGTGCAACCGCCTGGGCGTGGCGCGGGCCGACTGGATCGGCCACTCGATGGGCACCATCGTCTGCCAGCATGTGGCGCTTGCGCAGCCGGCTCTGGTGCAAAGCCTGGCCCTGTTCGGCCCGCTGCTCGCACCCTCCGAGCCGGCGCGCACCGGCCTGCGCGCGCGCGCCGCCAAGGCCCGCAGCGAAGGCGTGGCGGGCATGCAGGAAATCACCCAGACCCTCCTCGGCGCTGCGCTGTCGAGTGACACGCGGCAGCGCCTGCCGCTGGCCACGGCGTTTGTGCGCGAGAGCCTGATGCGCCAGGACGGCGAGGCCTATGCACGCACTTGCGAGGCCTTGGCCGATGCGCAAGCCGCGCCGGTTGAATCCATTTGTGCGCCCGTGCTGCTGGTCACGGGCGACGAAGACGGCGTGGCGCCACCGCAAGCCGTGCGCAGCCTGGCCGAGAAGCTGCACGCTGCGCGCAGCGTTCGCGTCGAAGTCCTGGCCCGCTGCGGCCACTGGACGCCGATCGAGCGGCCTGACGAGTGCCAGCGCGCCCTGCGCGATTTCTTCGCCGCTTCCAAGAGTTGACCCGGAGTTGACGATGGCCGACACCCTGTTCACCAACGTGCGCATCTTCGACGGCGGCGGAGAAGCACCCTTCACCGGCGATGTGCTGGTGCAGGGCAACCAGATCAGCCGCGTCGTCAAGACCAGCCACGGGCAGGCGTCGCCGCCGGTGCTGGGCGCACGCATCATCGACGGCGCGGGCGCCTTCCTCATGCCCGGCATGATCGAGGCGCACACCCACTTCTCGTGGAACGACCAGCCCAGCCTGGACGCGATCCAGCGCATGCCGCCCGAGGAGCACATCCTTTGGTGTGCCGAGGTGGCGAAGAAGTACCTCGACATGGGCTGGACCAGCTGTGTCGGCGCCGCCGCGGCCAAGCCGCGGCTGGACGTGGTGATCCGCAACGCCATCAATGACGGCACCATCATTGGCCCGCGCTACCTGGCCGCCAGCCAGGAGATCACCGTGCCCGGTGGTCTGGGTGACAGCACGGCGCCGCATTTGCCGCAGCCTGAATTTGCCTTCGGCGCCGTCGTCAGCGGCGCTGAAGAGATGCGCCGCTGCGTTCGCATGTTTGCCAAGTACGGTGTGGACAGCATCAAGATCAACCTGTCGGGCGAGTCCATCACCGGCATGCCGTCGGAGATGAGCCAGTTCACGAGCGAAGAGATTCGGGTTTGCGTGGAAGAGGCCAAGGCCTGGGGCAAGCGCGTATCGGCTCATGCGCGCTCCACCTGGTCGATCAAGGAGTGCATCAAGCAGGGCATCGAGGTCATCTACCACGCCAGCTTCACCGACGAAGAAGCGCTGGACATGCTCGAAGCCAAGAAGTTCGAGCACCACGTCGCGCCCGGCCTGGCCTGGCTGATCAACACCTGCCACCACGCGTCGCAGTGGGGCCTGACGCCCGAAGTGACGAAGAAGATGGGTTACCACCGCGAGCTGGAAGCGGCCATCGGCAGCATGAAGGCCATGCGCAAACGCGGCATCCGCATCCTGCCCGGCGGCGACTACGGCTTCGCCTGGACACCGCACGGCACCAACGCCAAGGACCTGGAAAACTTCGTCAAGGTCGTCGGCATGAGCCCCATGGAAGCGCTGTTGTCGGCCACCGCCTGGGGCGGGCCGATGATGAAGATGGGCAAGCGCATCGGCTACATCCGCGAAGGCTGCCTGGCCGACATCCTGTTGGTGGATGGTGACCCGCTGGCCGACATCACGGTGCTGCAGGACAAGGCCCGTATTCTGTCGGTGATGAAGGACGGTGTCTTCCACCGCGCGCCGCCGGTGCGCCCCGCCCGCGCCACGCGCTGGGCCGCCTGAGGATCACGCGATGGCACAGACCCTCTTCACCAACGTCCGCATCCTCGACGGCACCGGTACCTTGCCCTACGCCGGCAGCGTGCTGGTCGACGGCAACCGCATCCGCCAGGTCGGCCGCAGCACCGCGCCCATCACCCCGGGCGGCGCCACGGTGATCGACGGTGCCGGCGCCACCCTGATGCCCGGCATGGTCGAGGCCCACACTCACTTCAGCTGGAACGACGCGGCCACGCTGGCCGGCATCCAGACCATGCCGCTGGAAGAGCATGTGTTGTGGTGCGCCAAGGTGGCCAAGCGCTACCTGGAAGCCGGCTTCACCTCCTGTCTCGGCGCCGCCTGTGCCAAGCCGCGGCTGGACGTGGTGATCCGCAACGCGATCAACAGCGGCCAGATCCCCGGCCCGCGCTACCTGGCCGCCAGCCAGGAGATCACGGTGCCGGGCGGCCTGGGCGACGAGACCCTGCCGCACCTGCCCTTCCCCGAGTTCAGCTTCGGCGTCAACGTCAACGGCGCCGAAGACATGCGCAAGGTCGTGCGCATGTTTCTGAAGTACGGCGTGGACAGCATCAAGCTCAACCTGTCGGGCGACAACTTCGTGCCCGGTGCCGACTCGCACACCACCTGGATGACCGACGCCGAGGTGGCCGCGGCCGCGCAAGAAGTGAAGATGCGCGGCAAACGCATCATCGTGCACGCCCGCTCCAAGGCCAGCGTGCAGCAGGCGCTGCGCCACGGCATCGAGCTGATCTACCACGCCAGCTTCACCGACACCGAGACCCTGGACATGATGGAGGCGGCCAAGGACCGCATCTTCGTGGCCCCCGGCATCGCCATCTTGTACGCGCTGCTCAACGAGGCCGAAGCCTTCGGTGTGACGCGCGAAATCGCCACCGGCTGGGGTTACCAGGAAGAGTGGGACGCGGCCTTGGAGTCGCTGTCCAAGATGCACAAGCGCGGCATCCGCGTGCTGCCCGGCGGCGAC
>JANNFB010000102.1:0-29217 GCA_031379365.1 Burkholderiales bacterium | reverse complement strand
CGGGTCATCGCCGAGGCGCCAATGAAGGTCAGGAAGACAACGGAGTAGATGGCCGATTCGTCGACCCAGTAGAGCGAGACGCCGGCGTAACGGGTGACCACGTTCAGCAGGATCAGGCCGGTCAGAAGGAACATGAAGCCTGCCACCGCAAAACGTTCTATCGCCAGCAGCTTTGCCGACAACCACAGCACTGCGCGCCAAGGTGCTGCGGCGGGTGGCGCCGGCGGAACAGCCTGCGTCATCGATGCTCCCGATTGGCCTGGTGGGGCAGTAAGCGCATGCGCATCGGCGGGAGTGCTTGAAAGTGCATTGGAAGGAGCTTATATTTTATACAATCGACATGTCAAGCCTGAGCGTGCCTCTTGATCATCTATCCTCCGGCCCGCCACCCACTGGGATCCTTTGCCCGCCCATGAAACCCCGCCTTGGCCACCGCACCCTGTCCGCCGCGATCGTCGAGCAGTTGCGGCACGACATTCTGGACGGCACCTACGCCGCCGGCGACCAGCTGCGCCAGGATGCGCTGGCGGCCAGCTTCCAGGTCAGCCGCATTCCGGTGCGCGAGGCCCTGTTCCAGCTGGAAGCCGAGGGCCTGGTGCTGATCGAGCCGCACAAGGGCGCCATCGTTTCGGCCTTCTCCCTGGAAGAGATCGACGACGTCTTTGATTTGCGTGTGCTGCTGGAGCCCCGCATGTTGGCGCAGTCGGCTCCGTTGCTCACGCCGGATGACTTCACGCAGATCTCGGTGCTGGAAGCCGAGTTCAGGGCCGCCATCGCGGAGGGCGATGTGGCACGATGGGGGCAGCTGAACGCACGCTACCACCTGGCGCTGTACCGCCATGCGGGCCAACCCCGCACGCTGGCCATCGTCACCTCGCTGCTGCAAACCAGCGATCGCTTCACGCGCCTGCAGATGAACCGGGCCCCGGCGCTGAGCCGCGCCGAAAACGAACACCGCAAGCTTCTGCGCCTGTGCCAGGACGCCAAGGTGGCGCAGGCCTGCGACTACCTCGTGGCCCACATCGAAAAGGTGCGGCAGGACTTGCACGCACTGCTCAAACGTCCTGCGCGCACCCCGCGCCTGGCAGAGAAGAATCATGCTTGAGAACCGCATAGCGATCGTCACCGGGGCCGCATCCGGGATGGGCGCGGCCACCGCGCGCCTGCTGTCTGAAGCCGGGGCGACCGTGCTTGGCGCCGACATTGCCAGCCACCCGGCCGTCAGCCTCATCGGCGATGTCTCCGACTCCCGGTTCTGCGACGCCGCCGTGGCGCAAGCGGTCGCTCGGCACGGCCGGCTCGACATCCTCGTCAACGCTGCCGGCGTGATCTTTCGGGCCGACGCACCGGCCACTGACGACGAGGCCTGGACCCGGCAGATGCGGGTCAACGTCGACGGTTGCTTCTTCATGTGCCGCGCAGCGATCCGGCAGATGCGACCGCAGGGCCGCGGCGTGATCGTCAACTTCGGGTCGATTTGGGGCGCGGCCGGCGGCAAGGGGCACGTCGCCTACGCCACGGCCAAGGGCGCCGTGCACAACCTGACGCGGTCGCTCGCGCTCGACCATGCCCGCGAGGGCATTCGCGTCAACGCCGTCTGCCCCGGTGAGGTCGACACACCCATGCTGCGCGGCGCCGGCCGCGCCGTGCCGCTGACCGATGCGCAGTTGGCCGAGATGGCCGAGCGCGTCGTACCGAACGGCCGCCTGGCGCAGCCGGACGAGATCGGCCGCGTCGTCGTCTTCCTGTGCTCCGACGCTGCCAGCTACATGACTGGCGCGCTGGTGCCGGTCGACGGCGGCTGGTCGGCGGGCTGATGCAGTACCGCGCGCTCGGCGCCAGCGGCCTGCGTGTCTCTACGCTGGTGCTCGGCTCCGACAACTTCACCAACCCGACGCCCGCAGCGGAGTCGGAGCGCATCGTCGCCACGGCGCTGGACGCCGGCGTGAACCTGATCGACACGGCGAATTCGTACGCAGCGGGCGCCGCCGAAGAACTCGTCGGCGCCACGCTGCGCAAGCTCGGACGAGACGACGTGCTGGTGGCGACCAAGTTCCACTACCCGTTCGGCCCCGGCGTGCACGACCGCGGCAACTCGCGGCAGGCCATCGTGCGCGCCTGCGAGGGCTCGCTGCGCCGCCTCGGCCGCGACCACATAGACCTGTACCAATCGCACCGCCCCGACATGGCGGTGCCGCTGGAGGAAACCCTGCGCGCACTCGACGACCTCGTGCGTGCCGGCAAGGTGCGCTACATCGGCTCGTCCACGGCGCCGGGCTGGCATGTCGCCACCTCGGTGATGACCTCCGAGCGCCTCGGCATCGCCCGCATCGTCTCCGAGCAGTCGCCCTATAACCTGCTCGACCGCCGCATCGAAAACGAGCTGCTGCCGGCCTGCCAGGCACACGGTGTGGGCGTCATCTGCTGGTCGCCGCTGGCGATGGGCATGCTGGCCGGCCGCTACGAACAGGGCCGAACCGACGACACGCGCGCGGCCGTGCGCGGCGGCATCTACGCCGAGCGCGTCACCGACGCCGGCATCCGCATCGGCAACGCCTTCGCCGCCCTCGCCCGCCAGCATGGCCTGGAGCCGGCCCAGGCGGCGTACGCCTGGGTCATCGCCCAGACTGGCATCACGGCAGCGATCATCGGCCCGAAGACCGTCGCCCAGGTGGCGTCGGCACTGCCCGCCGCACAGCTGGTCTTGCCTGCCGAACTGCTCGTCGCAGCGGACGAACTCGTCGTGCCGGGATCGGTGGTTGCGAGTTTCTTCAATTCGGCGGCGTGGATGCGCTGGAAACACGTTTGACCGGACTCTGCGGCGCTTGCCGCAGGTGGGCCTGCGCCTGTTGCTCGGTCTCGAAGATCGGTGGCGTCTCGTCACGCGCCAGCAGGCGTTCGAGTTGCATGCGGCGGAAGGCGCCGGTGGCGTAGCGCGAGACCTTGCTGTAGTACAGCGCCTCCATCTCGCGCGTCATCTGCGCATAGGCGTCGACCATGTCGTGGTCGACCTGGAAGCCGTCGTAGTTGACGATCGTGGCCACGCGCTGGCCGATCTGCGTGCAGCGCGACTGCACGGCCTCGCGAATGCGCTCGATGTCCTCGCTGCGCCGCACGTGCAGGTAGCTCAGGTTCAGGAACAACAGCGCCTGCGCGGCGTCGTAGGCGATGCGCGGCCCGAGATCGAAATCGAGCAGGCGCGAGCGCAGGTCCATTGGCGCGGCGCTGAACAGCGCTGCCGGCATGACCGCCGGCGTGTCGACCAGGGGCCGGAAGTCCATCTGCGCCAGGATGTCGCGCTCGATGTCGATGCCCGGCGCCACCTCGGCCAGGCGCAGGCCGTTGGCGGTCAGTTCGAAGACGCAACGCTCGGTGACGTACAGCACCTTCTGGCCGAGCGCCGCGGCGCGGCGGCCGGCGAAGGTGATCTGCTCGACCGCCGTGCGGAACTTGCGCGCCCGCCCTTCCTGCACGATGCGCAAGCGGCCGTCGGCCGCTTCGATCTCCAGCCCCCCGGCGGTGAAGGTGCCGGCGAACAGCAGCTTGCGTGCGTTCTGTGAGATGTTGATGAAACCGCCCGCACCCGCCAGCTTGGGCCCGAAGCGGCTGACGTTGATGTTGCCTGCGGCGTCGCACTCGGCCATGCCGAGCACGGCCAGATCCAGCCCGCCGCCATCATAGAAATCGAACTGCTGGTTCTGGTCGATGACGGCCTCGACGTTGTAGGCCGCGCCGAAGTCCAGGCCGCCTGCAGGCACGCCGCCGACGACGCCGGGCTCGGCCGTCAGCGTGATCAGGTCGAGCACACGCTCCTCGTTGGCGACGGAAGCCACGCCCTCGGGCATGCCGATGCCCAGGTTGACGACGCCTTCCACCGGCAGCTCCATTGCGCAGCGCCGGGCGATGATCTTCCGCTCGTCGAGCGGCAGCGCCTGCAAGCTGTCCAGCGGCACCTGGATCTCGCCCGAGAAGGCCGGCGAATAGGCCGTGGCGTAGGTCTGCCGGTGGTGCTCGGCTTCGGCCACGACGACGCAATCGACCAGTGTGCCCGGCACCTTGACGAGGCGCGGGTTCAACGAGCTGGCCTTGGCGATGCGCTCGACTTGCGCGATCACGACGCCGCCGGAATTGCGCGCGGCCATCGCCATGGCCAAGTTGTCGAGCGTGAGGGCCTCGCGCTCCATCGTGATGTTGCCGTGGGTGTCGGCGGTGGTGCCGCGGATGAAGGCCACGTCGATCCGAAAGGCCTTGTAGAACAGCCACTCCTGGCCGTCGATCTCCATCACCCGCACCAGGTCTTCGGTGGTCACCGCGTTGATCTTGCCGCCGCCCAGGCGCGGGTCGACGAAGGTGCCGAGGCCGACTTTCGACAGCAGCCCCGGCTTGCCGGCCGCGATGTCGCGGTACAGGTGCGAGATGCAGCCCTGCGGCAGGTTGTAGGCCTCGATGCCGTTTTCCAGCGCGAGCGCGCCAACTTTCGGGATCAGGCCCCAGTGGCCGCCGATCACGCGCTTGAGCAGGCCGTCGTGGCCGAGCCGGTTCAGGCCGCGCTCCTTGCCGTCGCCCTGCCCCGCGGCGAACACCAGCGTCAGGTTGCGCGGCTCACCCGCGGCGACAAAACGCTCCGACAAGGCGGCCAACAAGGCGTCGGGCGTACCGATGCCGACGAAGCCCGAAGTCGCCAATGTGTCGCCGGGCCGGATGACGGCCACGGCATCATGGGCCGAGACGATCTTGTTGCGCATGAGGCTCCCGCTTTAAAGAGGAATGCGAAAGCGCAGGCCCGGCGTGCTGCCCAAAGCCGCAGGCTTGTTGAAGGTTTCGATCAACACGCCGCCGTTGGCGGTGATGACTTTCTGCGACGCCAGGTTGTCGGGGTCGGTGGTGAGTTCGATGTAGGGCAGGCCCTGGGCGCGCGCATAGGGCAGAACCAGGCGCACGGCCGCAGTGGCACAGCCCTGGCCGCGCCTCCATGCCACCACCGAGTAGCCGACATGTCCGAGCACATGCGCTGGCAATGCCGCGGTGCCGGGTTGCCAGCGGATGCTCAGGCGGCCGCAGAAGCCGTCGTCCCAGATCCAGTACTGGCGACCGGGAATGCGCTGCACCTGCGAGCCATCGGGCAGCGTCACCGGCTCGCTGAGCGCCTCGACGTTGGTCTGGCGCGCGATGAAGCCGGCGGCATCCTGGGCAATCGCGGCGAGTTGCTCTGCTGCGGCCGCCGGGCCGATGATGTGGTCCGGCGTCCAGCCACGCTCCAACGCGTCGACGTACTGCGGCAGCAAGGCCAGGGTCGGCGTCCTCAGCTCGATCATGCAAGCGCCTCGGTCGCGGCGCTGCGCGTCGGCATCGCCTGCCGTGCCTGCTGCATGACATCGGCCGGCGCCACATCCTTCAGCTTGTGGTCGCTCCACACCTGACGCCAGCGCCTTGCGCCAGGCAGGCCATGGGCCAGGCCCATCATGTGCCGCGCCGCGTGCGACCAGCTCACGCCGTGCGCCACCAAAGCCGTCATGTAATCGACCATCGCCGCCTCGACGCCCTCCCGCGTCGGCGCTGCTTGATCGTCGCCAAGGAAGCGCGCATCCCACTCGGCCATCGTCCACGGGTGGTGGTAGGCCTCGCGCCCGAGCATCACACCATCGACATGCTGCAGGTGTTCGGCGATCTGCGCGTTGTCGGTGACGCCACCGTTGAGCATGATCGTCAGCGCCGGAAAGTCGCGCTTCAAGCGGTAGACGAAGTCGTAGCGCAGCGGCGGCACCTCGCGGTTCTCTTTCGGTGACAAGCCCTTCAGCCAGGCATTGCGCGCATGCACGATGAACACTTTGCAGCCGGCCTCGGCCACGGTGCCGACGAAGTCGCGCACGAAGTCGTAGCTCTCGCCGCGGTCGATGCCGATGCGGTGCTTCACGGTCACCGGCAGGTCCACCGCATCGATCATCGCCTTGACGCCGTCGCGAACCAGCGACGGCTCGGCCATCAGGCAGGCCCCGAACGAGCCGCGCTGCACTCGCTCGCTCGGGCAGCCGCAGTTGAGGTTGACTTCGTCGTAGCCCCACTTCGCGGCCAGCCTGGCGCAGGCCGCCAGATCGGCCGGCTCGCTGCCGCCGAGTTGAAGCGCCACCGGATGCTCCGCGGCATCGAAGTCCAGGTGCCGCGGCACATCGCCATGCAGCAGTGCACCCGTGGTCACCATCTCGGTGTAGAGCCGAGCGCGGCGTGTGATCAGGCGATGGAAGACCCGACAGTGCCTGTCGGTCCAGTCCATCATGGGGGCAACAGACAGGCGCCAGGGGCTGATTACAGGAATCGAGTTCACAGCAGACTTTAGCGCCGCGCACCGGCACGTTGCAGCAACTCGACGATCGCCCTTTGCCCGCGCTGCTCGGCATGGGCCAGAGGCCTCACGCCATGCGCATCGGACAGGTCGACATTGGCGCCGCGCTCGATGAGCAAGCCCACGATCTCGGTGTGCGCAGCACCGCCATCGCCCAAGAGAATGGCTTCGAGCAAGGCCGTCCAGCCGAGTCGGTTGACATGGTCGACATCGATCCGCGTCTTCAGCAACTCGCGCACCGTCTCGACATGCCCGTGGTGGGCCGCCGGGATCAGGGCCGTGCCGCCATAGCGGTTGGTGCTCGTCAAGTCGGCCCCCGCTGCCAGCGTCAGGCGCAGGACCGCCAGGCGGCCTTCGGCACCGGCGTAGAGAAAGGCCGAATCCTGGATGTCGTCTTTCGCATTCACATCGGCACCACGCTCGATCAGCAGGCGCGCCGCGTCGACGCGATTGGCCCGCGTGGCCACCAGCAAGGCCGTGCGTTGGCGCGTGTCGCGTGTGTCCACCGCGGCGCCGGCATCCAGAAGGCGCCGCAGGGCGGCCACATCGCCAGTCTCGGCGGCGGCAATCACATCGCCGGGCGCGGCGCCCGCCGAGGCCGGCAGGGCCGCGGCCAGAAGCAGCGCATGGCGGCGCTTCATCGTGGCGCACCGGCGTCGGTGAGCGCCTGGCCGTGCACCATGCGCGAGATGCCGGCCGAGGCAGCCGCCGCCTCGCACATGCGGCAGGGGCGCGAAGTCGACACCAGAACGCAGCCCGACAGGTCATCCGTACCCAATTGCCGCGCGGCGTCGCGGAGGGCCTCCATCTCGGCGTGTGCGGTCGGGTCGCCCCGGGTCACCACGCGGCTCGGCGCAGCGCCGACGATGCTGTCGCCGCGCAACACGGCGGCACCGAAGGCCTGGTCGCCTCCACGCACCGCCTCGTCACGCATTGCCTCGGCGCGGCGCATCGCCGCAGACAAGCTGAAACCGTTCGCCGGCTGCGCGCCCCAGGCCGGCGCAGTCAGTGCAGCCAGCAGGTACGCGCGGCGCTGCAGCCCGACTCTTCGCAGGTTCGAGTTCACGCGTGGATCACACACTGCGGCGCAGCGTCGGCAAGCCGACGCCACTGGCGTCGAAACCGCCATCGGCTGCCAGTACCTGGCCATTCACGTAGCTGGCGGCCGGGCTGCACAGAAAGCCGACGACTTCGGCAATTTCCTCGGGCGTGCCGTAGCGGTTGAGCGGGATGGCATCGAAGTAGTCGGAAATGATGGACGTGCTGTGCACCGCCTTGGCCATCTCCGTCAGCACCGGTCCGGGCGCCACGGCGTTGACGCGGATGCCGGCGTTGCCGAGTTCACAGGCCTGCTGCTTGGTGAGGTGAATCAGCGCGCCTTTGCTGGTGCCGTAGGCCACGCGCAGGGTGCTGGCGCGCAGGCCCGAAATGGACGCGATGTTGACGACGCTGCCGCCGCCACCGCGCAGCATCACGGGGGCGGCCGCCTGGGTGCAGAGGAAGGCGCCGTCGAGGTTGGTGCCCATGACATGGCGCCACTCTTCGAAGGAGGTCTGCAGGATGGGCTTGAAGACCGCCACGCCGGCGTTGTTGACCAGCGCGTCGGCGCGGCCAAAGCGCCGGTCGATGGCCAGCATTGCGGCGGCGACCTGGTCGGGGTCGGACACATCGGCGACATGGGCCAAGACCCGCTCCGGGTTGGCCAGGGCCGCGTCGGTGCGCGCAAGGGTGTCGGCGTCGATGTCCACCAGCGCCACGCGGTACCCGTGGGCCAGGAACCAGTGGCCCACGGCCAGGCCGATGCCGCGGGCACCTCCGGTGACGACAGCCACCTGGCTGCTCGCTGAAGACACGTTCATGTCAGCTCCTGGGCGCGTGAAGACGTGCGCATTGTCCAACGGCCAACCCTGCTGCGGCGCTTGCAGAGCCTCAGGGTCGCGCGCTGCCCGGCCCGGCGATCGCTGCTGCCAGACGCGGCCACAGGGCGGTCGGCAAGTCGTGGCCCATGCCCTCGATGACCTCAAGCGTCGCGCCGGCGATCTTGGCGTGCAAGTCATGGGCGGCGGCCACCGGCACCAAGGGGTCGACGGCGCCATGGACGATGTGCGTGGGCGCGGTGATGCGGGCCAGCAGACGGGATCGATCACCGTCGGCGGCCACTGCAATGAGTTGTCGCGCCACGCCGCCGGGGCGCCAGGCGCGTCGCACCGACGCCGTCAGGCGTTCCTTGAACTCCTGCGCATCAGGCCGAAAGGTCGGGCTGCCGATGAGCGTGAACAGACGCGTCAGTCGGGCCACTTCGGCATCGACATCGAGCCCGTCCGCGGGCCCGCGTTCGAGCAGGGCGGCGCGCACTTTCAGGGTGGGCTGGGGCAGGCTGCGCGCGCCAGCGCTGGTCATTAGCAAGGAGAGTCGCGCCACCCGCCCGGGTTGCCGCGCGGCCATGTGCTGCGCAATCATGCCGCCCATTGATGCGCCACAGACCTGGGCCTCGACGATGCCCAACGCATCGAGCACGCCAAACGCATCGTCGGCCATGTCGGCCAGGGTGTAGGCCGTGGGCACGTTCAGGTGCAAGAAGTAGCGCAGCGCGGCCGCGGCCACACTGGGCGTGCCACGCGCCTCGAACCCCTGGCTCAGGCCCGCATCCCGGTTGTCGATGCGGATGACGCGAAAGCCGCGCGCCACCAGCAGGGCCACCAGGCCCGCAGGCCAGGCGGTAAGCTGCATGCCCAGGCCCATGATCAGCAGCAAGGCCGGGCCGCCGGGCGGCCCCTGGTCGTCGACCTCGATCGACAAACCGTTGGCAGACAACTGCATTGCGAGCCCGCGGCCTAGGGCGCGTGGCCGGTGGTGCTGTAAAACCAGCGCAGCGCCGCCGGGGCGTCGAAACGCTGCCATTGCGCCGGGTCCTGGCGCAGACGGTCGGCCACGGCATACAGGGCCAGCGGGTTCAGGCCCATGCCGATGTGGCTGGCCTGCACTTCGATGTTCTCGGCCCGCGGCGCGTCTTCGTTGATGCTGCACTGCCAGGCCACCACGCCGTCGGTCTTGGAGTAGATCGACGTCGTCGGTACCTTGGGCGTGCCACGGATCTGCTCGATCATCTCGGGATCGTGCGCGGTCTGGCCGCTCAGCATCTGGTAGAACCGCCAGGCATTGGTGGCCCGCGGATGGCCCGTGAAGGGCGTGCCCAGGGTGATCACACAGCGCGTGAGCGCCGGCATCTCCTTGGCCATTTCGCGCGCATACACACCGCCCAGGCTCCAGCCCACCAGGCTGGCGGGCGTGCCGTGGCGGTCGACGGTGCGTCGCACCAGCGCGCGGCACCCTTCCAACACGCCGTCGCGCGGGCCGAAGTTGAAGCCTTGCTGCCACGGGTAGGTGCTGTAGCCGAGCGACTCAAGAAAGTTGCGCAGAGGCACGGTGGTCAGGTCGGCGGCGCCCAGGCCGGGGAAGACGATCACGGGGTGGCCGTCGCCCGCGGGCAGGCGGCGCAACCATGGCAGCGAGGCCAGCAGCGCGGCGTACTCCCACGGCGCGCGGCCCTCCATCAGCATCAGCCAAGGCGCCGGCGCGCGCAGCTCAGGGTCGGTGGCGGCTGCGGTCTCGGGGGCCGGCGCAGGCCGCGCACGGGGGCGAGGACTTCTCATCGTGAGCGATCCTAGCCCGCGCCGCGGCCCGCCCAATGGGGCAATTGCCCTAGTTGCCAGCTTCGCGCATGCAGCAACGCACGCAGTGGCGCTCTCAGGTTCAGCGTTTGCGCACCGCCGCCTTGGCCACCCGGGCCATCGCGCCGCTGACGCCACTGACGGCCTCACCGACCGCCCCGGTGATCGCTCGGCGCGCCGCCTGCTGTATCGGCTTGCCCAGCAGACCGCTGGCGCCCTCGATCGCCGCACCGGCGGCACGCTTGAGCACCTTGCCCGCGTTGCGTGCGGCGCCCTGGGCCACCTGGCTGGCGGTGGCAGGGGCGTCTTCGGGATCGTCTTCGGCCAACAGGGCACGCACGTCTTCAAAAGCCACCTGCAAGGCCTCGCCAAGCTCGTGCACTTCGGGCATGGCCGCGGCATCGGCCATCAGACCAAAGTCGAGCGACTGGTCGTAGCTTTGCACCGTGATGTTCAGGGCCACGCCATGGACGACGATGGAGCAAGGGTAGTTGGTCAGCATCTTGGCGCCGGCCATGTAGAGCGGCACCGGCGGACCGGGAACATTCGAGATGACGACGTTGGCCACGGGTGGCAGCTTGTCGGCCACCTTGGCACGCCGGTAAAGCGCGGTCGCGGCCTCCATCAGCCAGGGCACGCCGATGGACGGAAAGTCGGTCGGCAGGATGCTCTTGACGCCGGCCAGCGTCGACTTCATCGACTTGGTAGCCGCCTTGATGTGGGCCAGGCGGCGCATCGGGTCGGCGACATTGGTGCCCAGGCTGATCAAGGTCATCGAAGCCTGGTTGTCGGAACTGGTGTTGCCTTTCTCGCGCAGCGACACCGGTACCGCGGCGACCAACGACTTGCGCGGCAGCGGGCCATGCTTGCCGAAATGGCGGCGCAGCGCGGTGCTGCAGAGCATCAGCACCATGTCGTTCAGCGTGGCATCGTGCAGACGGCCCAGCGCCTTGAGCTCGTGCAGCGGCAAGGACACAGCAGCGAAAGCCCGGCCGGCCGTCACCGACGCGTTCAAACGCGTGCGCGGCGCCAGCGTAAGGCTGCCGCTGCGTTTTTTGCCCGTGACCAGCTCACTGCGCGAGGCCACCTGGGTGGCCGCCGACGACAGCGAACCGACGGCGCCGGGCAGTGCGCGGATCAATTGCGTGATCTGCTGCACCTCGCTGCCAATGGCGCCGGAGATCATCTCCACCAGGCCGAGTTCGAAGCGCTTGACGCGGCCTGAGCTGCGGGCTTGCGGTGTGGCGGGCGTCGGCGTCAGATCGAGGATGGCGTTGGCCAGCGCGACAGCGGCTTGCCCGTCGACGGCAGCGTGGTGCAACTGGGTGTAGAGCGCCACGCGCTTGGCCCCGTCCGGGCCGGGCGAGAGACCTTCGACCACATGAAATTTCCACAGCGGCCGGCTGCGGTCGAGCAGCACCGGGTGGAGTTGACCGACCAGGGCTTCGAGCTGTGCCAGATCGCCGCCCTTGCGCGCCAGCTTGATCTCGACGATGTGGTACTTCAGATCGGGCTCGGCATCGAGCCAGACCGGGTTGGTCACGTTCAGCGGCATCTGCCACAGGCGCCGGCGCAGCGCAGGCGCTTGCGGCAGCCGTTCGGCCATGTGCTTGCGCAAGGCATTGACGAAGCGCCCCCGCGTGCCGGGCGGCAGTTCGAAGAGGTGCAGCGCGCCAACATGCATGGGCATCTCGGGTGTTTCGAGGTGCAGAAAGGTGGCGTCAAGGCCGGACAGTCGCTTCATGGCTTGCATCCTAGGCTGCAGTCCCGAGCGCGGGACGGGGAATCACCCTTAGGCGGGGGTCGGCCGCGGCGCCAACCCGCGCCATGCGTTCAGGACGGTATCGGCAGACAGATCCGCCACGCGCGCGCCCGGCGTCGGCTCTCGCGGGCCCAGGGCCACGACGTCACTGGCCGCTGCCCTGGCCTTCCAGCGACCCCAGCCGAACTGCCCGTAGAGCACCAGCAAGGGGCAGTCCATGGCCGCGGCCACATGCGCCGGGCCGGTGTCGACAGAGATCATGCTGTGGGCTCGCGCCGTCACTGCCAGCAGGCGCGGCAGGGTGAAGTCGAGCGCGGCGGCGTTGACGACCGCCGCGGCCGCCGGCGCGGCGCCCGCCGCCGAGACGACCTCCTGGGCCAGCCCCGCCTCGCGCGGCGAACCACACACCAGCACCGTGGCATCGGGCAGCGCGGCCCAGATGCCCCGGATCACGGCCCCCCAACGCTCGGCCGGCCAGTGCTTGTCATGCCCTGCCGTGGCCAGGCGACCGCGCTTGTGGGTCTTCTTGTGTCCGGGCTGCAGCAGCACCAGGCGGCTCGGTCGGATGCCTTGGGCAGCCAACCAGCGGGTGGCTTCGTCGTGCCATTCGCCTGGCACATGCAGGCGCGGCAGCGGCGCCGCCGTGATGGGCCGCAACGGCCCCGGCAACCCGCTGGGGTCAAGGGCCGCGATCTGCAACCACCAGTCGGCCCAGTGAATCCCGTCGCCTGGCCAATGGCGCCAGGCCCGCACCAGGCGGTCCTCTGGGATGCCGGCGCGGCGCACGACGCGGTCACCGTGGTCATCCGGATCACACAGGTACACGGGGCCACGGTGGGCCGCCAGCCATCGGTTGGCCGCCCAGCGCGAAGGCGTGAGCCAGTAGGGGGCGCGCCGGCTGCTCACCAGCATCAACTCACCAACGGCGGGGTCATGCCCGAGCAGGTGCGGGGTCCATGCGCCAGAACCGAGGACATGCACGGGCCGACCATGGCGTTCGGCCAGGGCCTGCAGCAGCACCGTCAGCAGGACGACATCGCCGAGGGCTGCGAAGCGCACAACGACGGGTGCTTCAGGATCGAAGCGCGGGGAAAACGTTGCAGGCGGGGACACGGCCGCGAGCTTATCAAGCAGGCTGGTACGTCCGCTCGCGCATGGCCAGCAGTTCGTTGCCGACCAGTGCCGCCAGAACGAGCATTCCACCGGCCAGGGCTTCGGTGGCCGGGACCTCGCCGGCACCGACCCAGGCCAGCAGGACGCCAAACACCACCTCCAGCAGGCCCAGCAGCGAGATCTCAGGCGCGGCCAAGACCTTGGACAGGCGCACGACGAGCAGGCACGGGATGGCCAACTGCACCACGCCGAGCAGGACGAGCCAGGCCAGGTCGTGCGGCGTGGCCGAGAAAGGCAGCGCTGCAGGCAGGGTGACGGCCGCCGACAGCAAGGCTCCCAACAGCACCGCGGGCAGCATCTGCGGCTCCTCGACCGACGGATCGGCGGCGTGGCGTTGCTGCATGTGCTGCAGCAAGGTCCAGTTGGCCGCGGCCGCGACAGGCACGCCAAGCGCGACAAGCGCCCCCGTCATCGAGGCGCCGCCACCGGCGGCAGCCGCCAAAGCCTGGCGGCCGAACATCCAGGCGATGCCGATGCCGGCCACGCCGATGGCCACCCAGGTGCGCGTCGGCAGACGGTGCTGCAGGAACAAGCGCGAGAAGACCGCCGTGACAAAGGGGGCGATGGCCAGCGTGACCAGCACCGTGGCCACCGTGGTCAGCGTGATGGCGAGCATGAAGTTGGTGTACATCACGGCCCAGCAAAGCGCCGAGAACCAGAGGGCCCAGCCGCCGCGGCGGATGTCGCTCCACAACGCCGCGCCGCGCATGAACAGCAATGCCGCCAGCAGTGCGCCGGCATTGAAAAAGCTGCGCCAGAACGTGATCTCGAAGCTGCGCGCGCCGTCAAGCTGGCGCGTGACCACGCCCGCGATGCTCCACAACAGGGTGCACAACACCATCAGGGCAAGCGCCCTGCGATGCGTCACAGGGAAGCCTCGGGCTGCGCCCTCCGGCATTCGCCCAAGGGCCACGAAGTGGCCCCTGCGGGTCCATGGCGGCCCGGCAGGCTCATGCAGCTTCGCGGCTCGCCCGCTTGCGGTCGTGCTCTTTCAGGTAACGCTTGCGCAAGCGGATGCTCTTCGGTGTGATCTCGACCAGCTCATCGTCCTCGATGAACTCGACCGCGTACTCGAGCGTAAGGTCGATGGCCGGCGTGATCTTGATCGCCTCTTCCTTGCCGCTGACGCGGAAGTTGGTGAGCTGCTTGGCGCGCACCGCATTGACCACCAAGTCGTTGTCACGGCTGTGGATGCCCACCAGCATGCCTTCATAGACCGGATCGCCCGCGCGCACGAACATGCGGCCGCGATCGTCGAGCTTGCCCAGCGCATAGGTCACGATCTCGCCCGAATCCTGGCTGATCAACACGCCATTCTTGCGCCCGGCGATGTCGCCCTTGAAGGCCTCGTAGCCGTCGAAGATGTTGCTGATCAGGCCGGTGCCGCGGGTCAGGTTCATGAACTCGTTGGAGAAGCCGATCAGGCCGCGCGCCGGGATGCGGTACTCCAGGCGCACGCGGCCCATGCCGTCGGACTCCATGTTCACCAACTCCGCCTTGCGCTCGCCCAGGGCCTGCATCACGGCGCCTTGGTGGGTGTCTTCGACGTCGGCAGTGACCAGCTCGATCGGCTCGTGCTTCTCGCCGTTGACTTCGTGGAAGACGACCCGGGGCTTGCTCACGGCCAGCTCGAAGCCTTCGCGGCGCATCGTTTCCAGCAGGATGGTCAGGTGCAGTTCGCCACGGCCCGAGACTTCGTAGATGCCGTCTTCGTCGGTGTCCTTGTAG
The DNA here is from genome assembly GCA_031379365.1 of Burkholderiales bacterium. GTDB lineage: Bacteria > Pseudomonadota > Gammaproteobacteria > Burkholderiales > Burkholderiaceae_C > CADEEN01. The sequence goes on along the minus strand of JANNFB010000102.1, from coordinate 14,543 downwards.
CGCAGCGCCACGTTGCTCTGCAGTTCGCGCTCGAGGCGGTCGCGCAGCTGGCGGCTGGTGACGAACTTGCCTTCGCGGCCGGCCAGGGGCGAGTTGTTGACGCAGAAGTTCATCGTCAACGTCGGCTCGTCGATGGTCAGCATCGGCAGCGGCTGCGGGTTCTCGATGTCGGTCAGCGTCACGCCGATGCCGATGCCTTCGATGCCGTTGATCAGCACGATATCACCGGGGCCGGCGAACTCGGCAGGCTTGCGTTCCAGGCCTTCGAACACCAGCACCTGATTCACGCGCGCCTTGATCGGTGCGCTGTCGGGGCCGCTGTACAGGGCCACGTCCTGCATCGGCTTCAAGGTGCCCTGGTTGATGCGGCCGATGCCGATGCGGCCGACATAGGTGGAGTAGTCGAGCGAGCAGATCTGCAACTGCAGCGGCGCCTCGGGTGCGCCTTCGTGCGCCGGCACGTACTGCAGCATGGCATCGAACATGGGCGCCAGGGTGGTGCCGATCACGCCCGCTTCCATCGTCGCCCAGCCGTTCAGGCCGGATGCGTAGATGACCGGGAAGTCGAGCTGCGCTTCGGTGGCGTGCAGCTTGTCGAACAAATCGAAGGTGGCGTTGATGACGTAGTCAGGCCGCGCGCCGGGGCGATCAACCTTGTTGACGACCACGATGGGCTTCAAACCCAGGGCCAAGGCCTTCTTGGTCACGAAGCGGGTCTGCGGCATCGGGCCTTCGACCGCATCGACCAGCAGCAACACGCTGTCCACCATCGACAGCACGCGCTCGACCTCGCCGCCGAAGTCAGCGTGGCCGGGGGTGTCGACGATGTTGATGTGCGTGCCCTTCCATTCAATGGCGCAGTTTTTCGCCAGGATGGTGATGCCGCGCTCGCGCTCGAGGTCATTGCTGTCCATCACGCGCTCAGCCACCTTTTCGTTCTCGCGGAAGGTGCCACTCTGACGCAGCAGCTGGTCCACCAGGGTGGTCTTGCCGTGGTCGACGTGGGCGATGATGGCGATGTTGCGGATCGGTCGGGTCATGGTGGTCTTCAGTTTTCAGGAATCGAGCAGGCCCTGCAACTCGGCAGGGCTGAGAAGGCGGTCGGGAATGAGTTCGCCGGCGCAGATGTGGGCCGCACCGAGCAGGGCTTTCGGTTCGGGGCCGTAGACGCGCACACGGGCGTTGTCGGGCGCGTCGACACGGCGGCGCAGTCCGGTCAGGAAGCGGCCCGCTTCGTCGGCGGCCAGGCGGTGGGCGGTCCAATCGGCAAGCAGCACGTCGGGCGGCAGCAGCTTGGCGTCGCGCGCAGCGCCGTCCAGTGCCGCCAAGTCATCAAGCGTGATCGCGTCGGTGAGCGACAGCGTGCCGCTGCCGGTGCGTCGCAGCGCGGCCAGGTGCGCACCACAGCCCAGGGCCTCGCCGATCTCTTCGGCCAGGGTGCGGATGTAGGTGCCCTTGCTGCAGACCACGTCGATCACCAGGGTCGCAGCCTCCCACGCCAGGATGTCAATGCGATGAATGACGATGCTGCGGGTGGCGCGCTCGATCTCGATGCCCTCGCGCGCGTACTCGTAGAGCGCCCTGCCCTCGTGCTTGAGGGCCGAGTGCATCGGCGGACATTGCTCGATGGGGCCTGTGAAGCGTAGGCAGGTCGCATCGATGTCGGCGCGCGTGAGGTGGACTGGCCGCTCGTGCACCAGCGAGCCTTCAAGGTCACCCGTGGTGGTGGTCTGGCCGAGCGCCAAGGTCGCCGTATAGCGCTTGTCGGCATCCAGGCTGGTCTGCGAGAACTTGGTGGCCGCGCCGAAACATAGCGGCAGAAGACCGGAGGCGAGTGGATCGAGCGTGCCGGTGTGCCCTGCCTTCTCAGCCCGGAACAGGCGCTTGGCCTTCTGCAACGCATCATTGCTCGACAGGCCCAGCGGCTTGTCGAGCAGGAGCACGCCATGGACGGCGCGCTTGGGCGTGCGGGGCCGTGGGACGTTCATCTCACTCGTCCAGCGCCCGCGTTGCGTTGGCACGTGTGATCAGCGCCGACAGTTCCGCCGCGCGCTCTGTCGTGCGGTCGAACTGGAAGTGCAAGGTCGGCACGGTGTGGATCTGGAGCTTCTTGAACAGACCGTTGCGGACGAAGCCGGCCGCTTCGTTGAGCGCCGTCTCGCAGTCGCCGAGATCGCCCAGCAGCAAGGAGAATCGCACCGTCGCGTGGGCGTAGTCCGGTGTGACGTCAACGCCGGTGATGGTGATCATGCCGATGCGCGGGTCCTTCAACTCGCGCACCAAGCCCGCCACATCGCGCTGGATCTGGTCGGCAACACGGAAGCTGCGGTTGGGGATGGCTTTTTTATGGCGTGACATCGGGGGTCTCCAGAAGGAACAAACCCCGCCGACTTTGCAGTGGGCGGGGTTGGCTCGGGTGAGACAGACTCCGCACTACAAGGTGCGTGCAACTTCCTTGACTTCGAAGAACTCGAGCTGATCGCCCGCAACGATGTCGTTGTAGTTCTTCATTTTGATACCGCACTCGAAGCCTTCCTTGACTTCGCGCACGTCGTCCTTCAGGCGCTTGAGCGACTCGACTTCGCCGGTGTAGATCACCACGTTGTCGCGCAGCAGGCGGAAGCGCGCATTGCGCGTGACCTGGCCCGCCGTGACCATGCTGCCGGCCACGGTGCCGATCTTGCTGGCCACGAAGACGGTGCGGATCTCGGCCGTGCCGATGATCTCTTCCTTCTGCTCGGGTGCCAACATGCCGGTCATGGCCGCCTTCATCTCGTCGACCGCGTCGTAGATGATGTTGTAGTAGCGAATGTCCACGCCGTTGCCCTCGGCCAGCTTGCGCGCGCTGGCATCGGCCCGCACGTTGAAGCCGACGATGACGGCCTTGGCGGCAATGGCCAGGTTGATGTCGCTCTCGCTGATGCCACCGACGGCCGCATGCACGATCTGGACCTTGACCTCGGGTGTCGAGAGCTTGACCAGCGACTGCGCCAACGCCTCCTGGGAGCCCTGCACGTCGGCCTTGACGATCAAGGACAGCGTCTGGGCCGCGCCCACACCGATGTTCTCGAACACGTCGCCCAGCTTGGCGGCTTGCTGCTTGGCCAGCTTGACCTCGCGGTACTTGCCCTGGCGGAAGGTGGCGATCTCGCGAGCGCGGCGCTCATCGGACAAGACCATGAACTCGTCGCCGGCGCGCGGCACTTCGGTCAGGCCCTGAATCTCGACAGGGATCGAGGGCCCGGCTTCGGTGATCGCCTTGCCGTCCTCGTCGAGCATGGCGCGCACGCGGCCATAGCTCGAGCCGGCCAGCACCACATCGCCGCGCTTCAGGGTGCCCGACTGGATCAGCACGGTGGCGACGGGGCCGCGGCCCTTGTCGAGTTGGGCTTCGATCACCAGACCTTTGGCCATGGCTTCGCGAGGCGCCAGCAACTCCAGCACCTCGGCCTGCAGCAACACTTGCTCGAGCAGGGTGTCGATGCCTTGGCCCGTCTTGGCCGAGACCGGCACAAAGGGCGAGTCGCCGCCGAAGTCTTCCGGCACCACCTGCTCGGCCACCAATTCGCTTTTCAGGCGCTCGATGTTGGAGTCGGGCTTGTCGATCTTGTTCATCGCCACGACGATGGGCACACCCGCCGCCTTGGCGTGGCTGATGGCTTCCTTGGTTTGCGGCATCACGCCGTCATCGGCGGCCACCACCAGGATCACGATGTCGGTGGCTTTGGCGCCGCGGGCGCGCATCGCCGTGAAGGCCGCATGGCCAGGGGTGTCGAGGAAAGTGATCATGCCGCGCGGCGTCTCGACGTGATAGGCGCCGATGTGCTGCGTGATGCCACCGGCCTCGCCTGCGGCGACGCGTTTGCTGCGGATGTAGTCGAGCAGCGAGGTCTTGCCATGGTCGACGTGGCCCATCACGGTGACCACCGGCGCACGCGGCAGCTGTTCAGCTGTCGATGCGGCTTCTTCTTCCTCGGTGAAGGCTTCCGGATCGTCGAGCTTGGCTGCAAAGGCTTTGTGGCCCATTTCCTCGACCAGGATCATGGCCGTTTCCTGGTCCAGCGACTGGTTGATGGTGACCATCTGGCCCAGCTTCATCAACTGCTTGACGACCTCGCTGGCCTTGATGCTCATCTTGTGCGCCAGGTCGGCCACGGTGATGGTTTCTGGCACATGCACTTCCTGCGTCACGGCCTCTGCGGGAGCGACAAAGGAAGAGGCATGGTTGTCATTGCGATCGCCGCCGCGACCGCGCCCACCCTTGGGCGCGCGCCAGCCCGGGCGATTGCCGCCGGTGTCACCGCGGGTCTTGAGCGCTCGCTTCTTGGCAGCGTCGTCAGCCCAGCTCGACGAGAGCTTCTCCGACTTGACCGACTTCTTGTCGCCAGGCTTGGCAGCGCCGGCTGCGGCGGGCGCGCCCGGCCGAGCGGCCGGCTTGTGGATGGTGCCCTTGATGCCAGCCGCGTCAGCGACCGGCTTGGCCACTTCCGCAGGCTTCGCCATCAGCACCTTCTTCGGCGCGTTCATCATCGCGCGGATCGCGGCAGCCTCGGTCTCGGCCACCTTGCGCCGGCGCTCCAGGTCGGTCAGACGCAGTTTCTCTGCGGCCTCCGTCTCGGCCGCCTTGACCACGCGCAGTGCGGGCTTGGCCAGCTCGGGGGCGGGTGCTGCGGCCTGCGGCTGCGCCGATGGCGTGCCGGCAGCCATTTCGCTGGCGGCCTTGGCCACTGCAGCCTGCGCGCGCGCTTCGGCAGCGTCGCGTTCACGCTGCTCCTGCTCTTCCCGCAGTCGGCGCTTCTCGGCCAGCTCTTCTTCCTGGCGGCGCAGCAGCTCTGCCTCGCGGCGGGCTTCGTCGGCGCGTCGCGCCAATTCGGCCTCGTCGATCACAGGGACAGCGGGGGTGTCGGGCTCGTCGGCTGCCGGGGCGTCGTCGCGCTTGACGAAAGTGCGCTTCTTGCGCACCTCGACCTGGATCGTGCGGGCCTTGCCTGAAGCGTCAGCCTGCTTGATCTCGCTGGTGCTCTTGCGCGTGATGCTGATCTTCTTGCGCTCGCCGGTGGCGACCGTGCCGTGGCTGGAGCGCAAATGCTCGAGCAGCCGCGATTTATCGGCATCGGTCAGGGCGTCGTCGGCCGAAAGCTTGGACAGGCCAGCGGACTGGAGCTGGTCGAGCAGCGTGGCGGCCGGGCGGTTCAGCTCGGCGGCGAGTTGTGCGACGGTGGTCACAGCCATTGTGGAAATCCTTGGTGGGCGTGCGGCGCGCTGTGGGGTGCGTTGTTCAGAATGATCAATCGTTGAACCAGTGGGCGCGCGCCTGCATGATCAGTGTCTTGGCCTGCTCTTCGTCCATGCCGGTCATCTCGGTCAATTCGTCAACCGCCAAATCGGCCAGGTCGTCGCGGGTGTGGATGCCGCCTTCGGCAAGCTTGCCGATCAGCTCGGGCTGCAAGCCCTTGCCGTCGACCTCCAGATCGCGCAGGTCTTGGGAGACCTCTTCGACGCTCTCTTCCTTGGCGATCTCCATCGTCAGCAACGCATCCTTGGCGCGGGTGCGCAGCTCGTTGACGGTGTCCTCGTCGAAGCTCTCGATCTCGAGCATTTCCTGCATCGGGACATAGGCCACTTCCTCGAGGCTGGTGAAGCCTTCGGCGATCAGGATGTCGGCCACCTCGACGTCGACATCGAGCTTCTCGACGAACAGCCTGCGCACCGAGTCCGACTCCTGCGAGTGCTTGGCGGTCGACTCCTCGGCGGTCATGATGTTGATGCGCCAGCCCGTCAAGTCGGAGGCCAGGCGCACGTTCTGGCCGCCGCGGCCGATCGAGATCGCCAGGTTCTCCTCGTCGACCACCACGTCCATCGCGTGGCGCTCTTCGTCGACGACGATCGACTGCACGTTGGCCGGAGCCAGCGCGCCGATGACGAACTGCGCTGGGTCTTCCGACCAGAGCACGATGTCGACACGCTCGCCGGCGAGCTCATTGGTCACGGCGGTGACGCGCGAGCCGCGCACGCCAACGCAGGTGCCGATCGGATCGACCCGCTTGTCGTAGGACACGACGGCGATCTTGGCGCGGGAACCCGGGTCGCGAGCGCAGCTCTTGATCTCCAGCAAGCCCTGCTCGATCTCCGGCACCTCTTGCGCAAACAACTCCATCATGAAACCGGGCGCCGAGCGCGACAGCATGATCTGCGGGCCGCGAATGGTTTCATCGATGCCTGTGATGAAGGCTCGCACGCGGTCGCCCGAGCGCAAGTTCTCTTTCGGGATCATCTCGCTTCGCTTCAGGCGCCCTTCGACGCGACCGCTCTCAACGATGATGTCGCCCTTGTCCAGGCGTTTGACCGCACCGACCATGATCTTCTCGCCACGCGACATGAAGTCGTTGAGCAGCTGCTCGCGCTCGGCGTCGCGGATCTTCTGCAGGATCACCTGCTTGGCAGCTTGCGCGCCAATGCGGCCGATGGTCACCGACTCGGTCGGCTCCTCGATGTGATCGTCGACTTCGATGTCTTCGATCTGCTCCTGGGCTTCGAACAGAAGAATCTCGGCGTCAGGAATCTGCAGTCCGGCTTCATTGGCCACCACATGCCAACGGCGGAAGGTTTCGTAGTCGCCGGTCTCCCGGTCGACGGCCACGCGGATGTCGACTTCACCGCCGTGCAGCTTCTTCGTTGCCGAGGCCAGGGCGGCTTCGACAGCACCGAACACGACTTCGCGCTCCACGCTCTTCTCGCGCGAGATCGCATCCACCAGCATCAACATTTCGCGGTTCATTCTTCTCTCACTCTCCGACGTGCGATGACTCTGCCAGCGCCGGCGCCGATTCGGCCGCCTTGACGCGGGCCTTGCCCTTGAAATCCACCACAGGGACGAGGTTGGCTTCGCGCACCTCGTCCAGAACAAAATCCAACGCCCGCTGGCTGGGCTCGGTGGTCGCCTTCGCGGCCTTGCCACCCTTGACCACAGCAGGCGCCATCTCAAGTCGCCAGCCGCCTTCCCGGGCCACCAGAACCCCCTCGAACTTCTTGCGGCCGGCCAGCGGCAGCTTGAGCGTCAACGCAACGACCGAGCCGGCAAAGCGGGCGTAGTCAGCCTCGCGCTTGAGCGGTCGGTCGAGGCCGGGAGACGACACTTCGAGGCGGGTGTACTCGCACAGCTCGACTTCGAGCACGTACTGCAATTGGCGCGTCACCGCCTCGCAGTCGTCGACCGTCACCAGTTCCGACGCCCCTGTGGGGTACGCAACACCCGGCACGCGGTCGATGAAGACACGCACGAGGCCGCCCCCCGTGCGTTCGAGGTCGACCAGCTCATAGTTGAGCCCGGCAACAGTGCGTTGGGCGGCGTCCTGCCAATTCATGCGCGGTGATCGGAGAGTGACAAAGCGTTCAAGCAAAAAAAATGGGCTGGAGGAATCCGCCCATAGGGTAATTCGGGTAATTCTGGGTTTTCAACGAAACGTGGATTGTACTCTGCAAGAGGCGTACCGGCAATATCCAGCGTTGCGCGCATGACAGAATCGCGGCCTCGTTTCGCCACCCCGGAGTCTCCCATGGGCTTTCTCGCCGGCAAGCGCCTCCTGATCACCGGGGTGCTGAACAACCGTTCCATTGCGTACGGCATCGCCCGCGCCTGCCACCGCGAGGGCGCCGAGCTGGCCTTCAGCTACCAGGGCGATCGCTTCCGAGAGCGGATCACGGAGTTCGCGGCCGACTTCGGCTCCAAGCTGGTGTTCGAGTGCGATGTCGCGGATGACGCCCAGATCGAGCGCCTGTTCACGCAGTTGGGCGAGAGTTGGGATCAGTTCGACGGCTTCGTGCATGCCATTGCCTTTGCGCCTCGCGACGCCATCGCCGGCGACTTTCTCGACGGCTTCACGCGGGAAAACTTTCGCATTGCTCACGAAATCTCGGCCTACAGCTTCCCTGCGATGGCCAAGGCCGCCTTGCCACGGCTGCGTCCGGGCGCCGCATTGCTCACCCTGACCTACCTCGGCGCCGTGCGCTACGTGCCGAACTACAACCTGATGGGCCTGGCCAAGGCCTCGCTGGAATCCAGCGTGCGCTTCCTGGCCCAGAGCCTGGGCGCACGGGGCGTACGCGTGAACGGCATTTCGGCCGGCCCGATCAAGACGCTGGCCGCCTCGGGCATCAAGGATTTCGGCAAGCTCCAGGCCGACTTCGCCGCGACCGCGCCCATCCGTCGCACCGTGACGATCGACGACGTCGGCAATGCCGCGGCCTTCCTGCTGTCTGACCTGGCGGCCGGCATCAGCGCCGAGATCACCTATGTCGACGGCGGCTTCAGCCAGGTCATGGGCGGCCCAACAGCGGGCGCTGCCTGAGCAGAATCTGCGCGCCGAGCGCCTCGGCAACCTCGATGCCATCGACGCCGGCCGACATGATGCCGCCGGCATAGCCCGCGCCCTCGCCGGCCGGATACAGCCCCTGAACGTTGACGCTCTGGCGATCCTTGCCACGCGTGATGCGCAGCGGTGACGACGTGCGGGTCTCGACACCGGTCAACACAGCGTCGGCCATCGCGAAGCCCTTGATCTGGCGCTCGAACGCAGGCAAGGCCTCGCGAATGGCCTCGATCGCGTAGTCGGGCAAGCTCGATCGGCCCGGCTCGGCCAGATCGGTCGGCTGAACGCCAGGCTTGTAGGACGGCTGAACGCTGGCGAAGGCGGTGGTGGCCTGGCCCTTGAGGAAATCACCCACCCGTTGGCCTGGGGCGGCGTAGTTGCCGCCCCCGAGGGCAAACGCACGCGATTCCCAGAAGCGCTGGAAAGCCATGCCGTCGAGCGGACTCACCGGGCCGTCCGCCAGGCCGTCCTGCCGGTAATCCTGCGGCGAGATGCCGACAACGATGCCCGCATTGGCGTTGCGCTCATTGCGCGAGTACTGGCTCATGCCATTGGTGACGACACGCCCGGGCTCCGAAGTGGCCGCCACCACCGTGCCGCCCGGGCACATGCAGAAGCTGTAGACCGCACGGCCGTTGCGGGCGTGGTGCACCAACTTGTAGTCGGCTGCGCCGAGGATGGGATGTCCGGCGCTCGGCCCGAAGCGGGCGCGGTCGATCAGACTTTGTGGGTGCTCGATGCGAAAGCCGATCGAGAACGGCTTGGCCTCCATGAAAACGCCGCGCCGGTGCAGCATATCGAAGGTGTCGCGCGCGCTGTGGCCTAGCGCAATCACTACCGCGTCGGCGCGCAGCGTCTCGCCGGAGGCCAGCACCAGACCGCGAACCTGGCCGGCTTCGATCAGCAGATCGGTCACGCACTGCTGGAAGCGCACCTCGCCACCGAGCGCCACGATCTGCGCGCGCATCTTCTCGACCACCCCCACCAGGCGGAAGGTGCCGATGTGGGGCTTGCTGACGTAGAGGATCTCCTCGGGCGCACCCGCCTGGACGAACTCCGTCAGAACTTTGCGGGTGAGGTGGCGCGGATCGCTGATCTGGCTCCACAACTTCCCATCAGAGAAGGTGCCGGCGCCGCCTTCGCCAAACTGGACGTTCGACTCCGGATCGAGCACCCCCTTGCGCCACAGGCCCCAGGTGTCCAGGGTGCGCTCGCGCACCGCCTTGCCGCGCTCGAGGACGATCGGGCGCAAGCCCATCTGGGCCAGGATCAGGGCGGCGAACAGGCCACAGGGGCCGAAACCGACCACCACCGGCCGCAGCGCTTGGGACGCGAATTGGTCGGCCGGTGCATGACCCACCGGCACATACCGCGTGTCTGGCGAAAGCCGCACATGGGCATCGCCCTGGCATCGCGCCAGGACCTCGCCCTCCGCCTCAACCTCGCAGTCGAGGCTGTAGGTCAGTTGGATGGCTGTCTTCTTGCGGGCGTCGTAGGCTCGCTTGACGACGGTGTAGGTCCGCAGGCCGCTGTCGGCCAGCCCCAGCCGGGCCAGGATGGCCGGGCGCAGGGCGCTCTCGGCATGGTCCAGCGGCAGGCGCAGTTCAGTCAGGCGCAGCATCGGCGCTCACGGGCGCGGCACCCGTGATCCGGGCGCACGCTGGGATTCGGCTCAGCCGCCTTTCTTGGGACGCTTGCCGGGGTTCTTCTTGCTGCGCGTGTGGGCGCCGCGCTCGAGGCTGACCTTCTGGCCACGGCCGACGGTGAATGCCACGCCGGGTGGCGCGGCCGGACGCGGGGTGGCCTTGCGGTCGGCTTCGGTCTTGATCTTGTTGCCCATGATGATTCCAAGTGCGATAAACAGTGAACGAAGGGCGAATTAGGCCACAACCTGCGCCCTCGGCCTCAAACGCGAACGCAGTCGACGTAGTAGCGCTTGCTGCCACTGGGTCCGGCCACCTCGTCTTCAACCAGGCCGTGCACGTCGGTATCGAAGCCGGGGAAACGTTGATTGAACTCGCGGGTGAACTGCAGGTAGTCAACGATCTTCTTGTTGAAACGCTCGCCCGGAATCAAAAGCGGAATGCCCGGCGGGTACGGCGTCAAGAGCGACGTCGTGATGCGGCCTTCGAGTTCATCGATGTCCACCCGCTCGGTGTCGCGGTGGGCAATGCGGGCATACGCATCGGCCGGCTTCATGGCCGGGTGCAGATCGGAGAGATACATCTCCGTCACCAGGCGCGCAATGTCGCCCTTGGCATAGGTCTCGTGGATGCTCTGGCTGAGATCGCGCAAGCCCAGGCGCTCGTACATCGGGTAGGAGGCACAGAACTCCGGCAGGATGCGCCACAGCGGCGCGTTGCGGTCGTAGTCGTCCTTGAACTGCTGCAGGGCGGTGAGCAAGGTGTTCCATCGGCCCTTGGTGATGCCGATGGTGAACATGATGAAGAAGGAGTACAGGCCCGTCTTCTCGACCACCACGCCGTGTTCGGCCAGGAACTTGGTGACGATGGAGGCCGGGATGCCGGTCTTGGCGAACTTGCCGCTGACGTCCAGCCCCGGCGTGATGATGGTGCTCTTGATCGGGTCGAGCATGTTGAAGCCGGCCGAGAGGTTGCCGAAGCCGTGCCACTTCTCGTTGGCGTTCAGCACCCAGTTGTCCCGGTTGCCGATGCCGGACAGGGCCAACTTCTCTGGCCCCCAGACCTTGAACCACCAGTCTTTGCCGAACTCCTTGTCGACCTTGCGCATCGCGCGGCGGAAATCCAGCGCCTCTCGGAGGCTCTCCTCGACCAAGGCGGTGCCGCCCGGTGGGTCCATCATCGCCGCGGCCACGTCGCATGAGGCGATGATGGCGTACTGCGGCGAGGTCGAGGTGTGCATCAGGTAGGCCTCGTTGAACAGGTGCCGGTCGAGCTTGTTCTCCTGCGCGTCCTGTACCAGCACCTGGGAGGCTTGACTCAGGCCGGCGAGCAACTTGTGCGTGCTCTGCGTCGCGTAGACCAACGCACTCTTCGGCCGCGGCCCGTCCTTGCTCATGGCGTGGTACTGCGCATAGAAGCTGTGGAAGGCGGCGTGAGGCAGCCAGGCTTCGTCGAAGTGCAGGGTGTCGATCCAGCCGTCGAGTTTCTTCTTGATGGTGTCGGTGTTGTAGAGCACGCCGTCGTAGGTGCTCTGTGTCACCGTCAGGATGCGCGGCTTGATCCGGCTCGTGTCCACGCCAGCCAGCAGCGGGTTGGCAGCGATCTTCTGCTTGATGACCTCGGGCGAGAACTCGCTCTCCGGAATCGGGCCGATGATGCCGAAGTGGTTGCGCGTGGGTGTCAGGAACACCGGCACCGCGCCCGTCATGATGAGGGAGTGAAGGATGCTCTTGTGGCAATTGCGGTCGACCACCACCACATCGCCCGGCGCCACGGTGTGGTGCCACACCATCTTGTTCGAGGTGCTGGTGCCGTTGGTGACGAAGAAGCAGTGGTCGGCGTTGAAGATGCGGGCCGCGTTTTTCTCGCTCTGCGCGATCGGGCCGGTGTGGTCGAGCAGCTGGCCGAGCTCCTCCACCGAGTTGCAGACATCGGCGCGCAGCATGTTCTCGCCGAAGAACTGGTGGAACATCTGGCCCACGGGGCTCTTCAGGAAGGCCACGCCGCCGCTGTGCCCCGGGCAGTGCCAGGAGTAGGAGCCGTCCTGCGCATAGTCCATCAGGGCCTTGAAGAAGGGCGGCGCCAGGCCATCGAGGTAGCTCTTGGCCTCGCGGATGATGTGCCGAGCGACGAACTCCGGTGTGTCCTCGAACATGTGGATGAAGCCGTGCAGCTCGCGCAGGATGTCGTTCGGGATGTGCTCCGAGGTGCGCGTCTCGCCGTACAGGTAGATCGGGATGTCGGCGTTCTTGAAGCGGATTTCCTGGATGAATTTGCGCAGGTGCAGCACCGCGGGGTCGAGCTCGGGGCCGGGCGTGAACTCTTCGTCGTCGATCGACAGGATGAAGGCCGAGGCCCGGCTTTGCTGCTGCGCGAACGAGCTCAGGTCGCCGTAGCTGGTGGTGCCGATGACCTCGAAGCCCTCCTTCTCGATGGCCTGCGCCAAGGCCCGGATGCCGAGGCCGGAGCTGTTCTCGGAGCGGTAGTCCTCGTCGATGATGACGATGGGGAAGTGGAAGCGCTGCATGGTCGGGCCTCGTCAAGTGGCGCTGAAAAGGGGCGCAGTGTAGAACCTGCGCGTGTCAGGCGATACCGATCCGGCCACCCTGGCGGTGCAAGGGACAGCGCACGGGTCGATACACTGCCCCAGGACCACGACGGGAGTCAACGATGGACTGGAGCACTGCAACAAGCTGGTGGATCGTGACCGGTGTGCTGGTTGCCGCGGAGCTGGCCACCGGCACCTTCTACCTGCTCATGCTGGCGCTGGGCGCGGCCGCAGCGGCCCTCGCCGCCCACCTGGGACTGGGTTTCAACGGCCAGTTGCTGGCCGCCGCGCTGATTGGCGGTGGCGCCGTGATTGCCTGGCACTTCAAGCGCCGCGCCGAACCCCAGGCCCTGCCCGCTGGCGAGAACCGGGATGTCAACCTGGACATCGGTGAGACCGTCAATGTCAGTGGCTGGGACGCCGAAGGAGGCACTCAGGTCAGTTACCGTGGCGCCAACTGGTCGGCGCGATACGCCGGCCATGGCGCGCCGAAGCCGGGCCCACACCGCATCCACGCCATCGATGGCAGCCGCCTGCTGCTCGACGTCGCACCGCACCGCCACTGAACGGCCGATCCGGCCAAAGGAATCTTTCATGGAAATCGTCTTCATCATCATCCTGGTCGTTGCCGCGATCTTCATCGCCCGATCGCTCAAGGTGGTACCCCAGCAACATGCCTGGGTGGTGGAGCGCCTGGGCAAGTACCACGGCACCTTGACGCCGGGCCTGAACATCCTGATCCCCTTCATCGACCGGGTGGCCTACCGCCACTCTCTGAAGGAAATTCCGCTCGACGTGCCGAGCCAGGTCTGCATCACCAAGGACAACACCCAGCTCACGGTCGACGGCATCCTGTACTTTCAGGTCACCGACCCGATGCGCGCCAGTTATGGCGCCTCCAACTACGTCATCGCCATCACCCAGCTGGCCCAGACCACCCTGCGCAGCGTGATCGGCAAGATGGAGCTCGACAAGACGTTCGAGGAGCGCACCTCGATCAACACAGCGGTTGTCCATGCGCTGGACGAGGCCGCGCAGAACTGGGGCGTGAAAGTGCTGCGCTACGAAATCAAGGACTTGACGCCGCCGGCAGCCATCCTGCACTCGATGCAGGCGCAGATCACCGCCGAGCGCGAGAAGCGCGCCTTGATCGCCGCGTCGGAAGGCAGGCGCCAGGAGCAGATCAACATCGCCACCGGTGAGCGCGAGGCCTTCATCGCCCGCTCTGAAGGCGAGAAGCAAGCCGAGATCAACAATGCCCAGGGTCAGGCGTCGGCGATCGTAGCGGTGGCGGAGGCCAACGCCGAAGCCATCCGCAAGGTGGCGCAGGCCATTCGCGAACCCGGGGGCGAGCAGGCGGTGCAGTTGAAGGTGGCCGAGAAAGCCGTCGAGGCCTACAGCCAACTGGCGCAGAAGAACAACACCATGATCGTGCCCGGCAACATGAGCGAGGTGTCGGGCCTGATCGCCACCGCCATGGCCATCATCAACAAAGGGCAGACACCCTCCAAATGAGCAGCGCGCGCAATGTGCTCGGCACGGCCCTGGTGCCCTGCAGCTTCGATCCACTCACCGGCTTTTACCGCGACGGTTGCTGCCGCACCGATGCCCATGACATCGGCAGCCACGTGATCTGTGCGCGCGTCACCGTCGGCTTCTTGAACGACCAGATGGAACGGGGCAATGACCTCATCACGCCGCGCCCTGAGCACCGCTTCCGCGGCTTGCAGCCGGGCGATCGCTGGTGCGTCTGCGCCCTGCGCTGGCGCGAGGCGCTGCAGGCCGGCAACGCGCCGCCTGTGGTACTTGAGTGCACGCACGAGCGCGCGCTGGAGTTGGTGTCGCTCGAGCTGCTGCGAGCCCATGCCCTGAGCCCCGTCAGCTAAACTCGCCGCCCTGTCCCCGGAGGGATGGATGAGTGGTTTAAGTCGCACGCCTGGAAAGCGTGTGGGGGTTAATAGCCCCCCGCGGGTTCGAATCCCG
>JANNFB010000039.1:0-4237 GCA_031379365.1 Burkholderiales bacterium | reverse complement strand
ACGATGGCAAGCGACAAGATGGTGGGCCGGCAGCGGTACAGCGAAGAGCTGAAGGCCGAGGTGATGGCGGAGTGCGACGCCCCGGGCGCGTCGGTGGCCAAGGTGGCGATGGTGCGCGGCATCAATGCCAACGTCGTGCACCGTTGGCGGCAGTTGGCCCGCGAAGGCGAGCAAGGGACTGTCGCCAGGCCACGCGAGTTCGTGGCGGTGGCGATCGCACCGCAGGTGCCCGCGCTGGGCCAGGCCTGCAGCGACATCGAGATCGAGCTGCGTCGCGGCGCGGTGACGATGAAGGTGACCTGGCCGGTCTCGGCCGCGGCCGACTTCGCGGCCTGGACGCGAGAGCTGCTGCGGTGATCCGCGTGGATACCGTGTGGCTTGCCGTCGAACCGCTGGACATGCGCGCCGGCACGGAGTCTGCCTTGGCGCGGGTGGTCAAGGTCTTCGGCGCCGCCCGCCCCCACCACGCGTATCTGTTCACCAACCGTCGCGCCAACCGCATGAAGGTGCTCGTGCACGACGGCATCGGCGTGTGGCTGGCTGCGCGGCGACTGAACAGTGGCAAGTTCGTGTGGCCCCGAGACACCGGCGCCACCGTGACGCTGAGCAGGGCGCAATTCGACGCGCTGGTGCTCGGCCTGCCCTGGCACCGCATCGGAGAGGCAGGCGTCATCACGGTGCTGTAACGCGGCAGCGAATTGCAATTGCCGGATGTGCTGATGCACATCTGCATGAACGTCGGCAAGATCACCATCCGTGATCGCCGACGAGCTCATCGACACCCTCAAGCCGCAGCAACTGCGCCAGGCCTTGCGCACCGCGCAAGCCGAGACGGTGTCGAAGAATGAACTCATCGCGCGGCAAGAGCGCGAGGTCGCCTTCAAGCAGGCCACCATTGACAAGCTCACGCACGAGATGGCCGTGCTCAAGCGGCTGAAGTTCGCGGCCAAGTCAGAGGCCTTCACGCCCGAGCAGAAGAGCCTGATCGAGGAGACACTGGACGCCGACCTGGCCGCGCTGGCCGCCGAGATCGAAGTCCAGCAACCCGCCAAGCCCGAGCGTGAGGACAAGCAAAGCCCCAAGCGGGCGCCGCTGCCGGCGCACCTGCCGCGCCGCGAGATCCGTCACGAGCCCGAGGACACCACCTGCGGCTGTGGTCAGGCGATGAAGCGCATCGGCCAGGATGTGGCCGAGAAGCTGGACTACCAGCCTGGCGTGTTCACGGTCGAGCGGCATGTGCGCGGCAAGTGGGTGTGCTCGTGCTGCCAGACGTTGGTGCAGACCCCCGTGGCGGCGCACGTCATCGACAAGGGCATCCCGACCGCTGGCCTGCTGGCCCAGGTGCTGGTGGCCAAGTACCTGGACCACTTGCCGCTGTACCGGCAGGAAGCCATCTTCGAGCGCGCAGGGCTGGCCATCGCACGATCGACCCTGGCGCAGTGGGTCGGTGAGTGCGGGGTGCAATTGCAGCCGCTGGTGGACGCACTCGTGGCCGAGATGCTCAAGCAGCCCGTGCTGCACGCCGACGAGACCCCGGTGGCGATGCTCAAGCCCGCGCACCTGCGGGACGGCAAGACGCACAAGGCCTACCTGTGGAGCTACTGCACAACCGGCTTCAACCCAATGAAGGCTGTCGTCTTCGACTTCGCCGACAGCCGCGGCGGTCAACATGTGCGCAACTTCCTGGGGCTTCCCGGCACCGAAGTTCAGCCCGCCTGGAAGGGCAAGCTCGTCACCGACGACTTCAGCGGCTACAAAGCCTGCTTCGAGCTTGGTGTGATCGAGGCTGGTTGCATGGCGCATGCGCGGCGCAAGTTCCACGAGCTATGGGCCAACCACGCCTGCCAGGTCGGCGAGCTGGCGCTGATGTTCTTCGGCAAGCTGTATGAGGTCGAGCGCGAGGGCCGGTACATGCCGGCCGACGAACGCAAAGCCATCAGACAAGACAAGAGCCTGCCGATTGC
Organism: Burkholderiales bacterium; assembly: GCA_031379365.1. Classification (GTDB taxonomy): domain Bacteria; phylum Pseudomonadota; class Gammaproteobacteria; order Burkholderiales; family Burkholderiaceae_C; genus CADEEN01. The sequence continues at coordinate 2,273 of JANNFB010000039.1, read as the reverse complement.
CGACGCCCTGCACCAGTGGCTGACGCAGCAGCGGCAGAAGGTGCCCGACGGATCAGCAACGGCCCGAGCCATCGACTACAGCCTCAAGCGTTGGAAGGCCCTGGCGCGCTTCATCGACGACGGCGAACTGCCCATCGACAACAACTGGGTCGAGAACCAGATCCGTCCCATCGCCATCGGCAGGAACAACTGGCTGTTCGCTGGCAGCTTGCGTGCGGGCAAGCGTGCCGCTGCGGTCATGAGCCTGGTGCACTCGGCTCGGCTTAACGGCCACGACCCGTATGCGTACCTGCGCGACGTGCTCCAGCGGCTGCCCACGCAGCCGGCCAGCCGCGTCGGCGAGTTGCTGCCGCATCGCTGGCTGCCCCAAAGCGCTGCTGCCTGATCACCAAGTCCGTCGTCAAGGCGGGTTCGCCGGACGCTTACGTTCGACCGGCAGTCGGCGGGCGAAGAAGGGCCCTGGGCCACCACCGCGCGCATGGAGACCCTGCGCTCGCCCAAGGAATTGACCGGCCCGGCGCTGGGCCTGCCCGCGCTGACCTTTCGCGCCTGGTTCGAAGCCCAGCACGGCGCGGCCGGCTGGGCCGCGCTGGACAAGATCCCCCGCCTGCAGTGGATGGGTTACCTGCGCTGGTACCGCCGGGTGATGGCGCTGGATGTGCGCAACCAGACCGAGGTCACCGCCGTGCTGCCGCGCGCCGACGGCCGGGTGCTGCTGCACTTGCGCACACCCGCAGGCGCCAGCGCGGTGCTGGCCCGCCGGGTGGTCCTGGCCACGGGCCGCGACGGGCTGGGCGGGCCGGCTGTGCCGGCCTGCGTGGCCGGCATTGAATGCAGTCGCTGGACCCATTCGGCCGATCCGCTGGACGCCAGCCGCCTGGCTGGCCTGCGCGTCGGCGTGATCGGCGCCGGCTCGTCGGCCATGGACAGCGCAGCCACCGCGCTTGAAGGCGGCGCGGCCAGTGTCGACCTGCTGATCCGGCGCGCCGACCTGCCCCGCATCAACAAGAGCAAGGGCGCTGGCGTGCCCGGGCTGACACACGGCCACCACCACCTGCCCGACGCGCACAAGTGGCGGCTGCGCCACTACATCAACACCACGCAAGTGCCGCCGCCGCATGGCAGCACGCTGCGGGTGTCGCGCCACCCGAATGCCCGCTTCCTGTTCGACTGCCCGGTGCAGGCCGTGCGGCATGACGGGCCGGCATTGCGCGTGACCACGCCACGCGGTGATTTCATCTACGACTTCCTGCTGGTCTCCACCGGCTTCAAGATCGACTGGACCCTGCGCCCCGAGTACGCCGGGTTTGCCGACCAGGTGCGGGCCTGGAAGCACCGCTACACCCCGCCCGGCGGCCAGCACGACGACGAGTTGGCCGATTCACCCGACCTGGGGCCGCTGTTCCAGTTCCAGGAGCAGACCGCCGGCGCCTGCCCGGGGCTCGACCGCATCCACTGCTTCTGCTACCCGGCCACGCTGTCGCAAGGCGCGGTGTCTGGCGACATCCCGGCCATCAGCGACGGCGCGCGGCGCCTGGCCACTGGCTTGGCGGGCCTGTTCTACAGCGAGGATTTCGAACACCACCTGGCCATGCTGGAAGCCTATGACGACCCGGAACTGCTGGGGGATGAATGGGTGCCTGCCTGATGTCGCCCGCATGCCGCTTGCGCGCCGTCCGCAAGTTGCCGCCCACCACGTGCCGCCTGCCAGTCCCCAGCGCCCATTGCCCGTGACCGCTGACCTTCCGCTGACTGCCGTTGCCGACGTGGTGGATGCTGCTGCGGTCTCCGGGGCACATCAACGGCTCCACCGACGCCATCCCGCCCTGGGCGCCCTGGCTCGACACCGTCGACCTGGCGCAGGCCACGCCCGGGCAACTGGCCACCCTGGACGAGATGAGCCCGACGGTGCGGCAGTCGCCCTGTTTCCTGCTGCTGGCGCACCAGCCCGAGATCCAGCTGCACCGGTCGGTGGCATTCGACGCCATCATGTTTGCGTCGGATGCCGTGGCCTTGTTTGCCTGGGCCAACCGGCTGATGCTGAACCTGGGCGAAGCCGTGTTGTCCCCGGGCCCGACCACCATCTGATCGCGGCGTCGCATCGAGCCCCACGCACGCGAGGAATGTTGTGCTATAGTCAGAGGCTCAGTCGCGGGGTGGAGCAGCCTGGTAGCTCGTTGGGCTCATAACCCAAAGGTCGCAAGTTCAAATCTTGCCCCCGCAACCACAGATTCTCGATCAAGAACAACAACTTACGAATCGGCAGACGCCAC
>JANNFB010000023.1:0-12648 GCA_031379365.1 Burkholderiales bacterium | reverse complement strand
TCAGACGGCCTTGTGCCAGGTGCAGGTCCAGCTGTGCAAAAAAACGGTCGACGGGGGTGGCAAGACTTGCTTGGGCCATGCCGTGATTGTCGGCGCAGTCGATAGAATCGAGCCACGATGGCCGACGCCGCCCGCATCAACCTGACCAATCAGTTCCTGATTGCCATGCCCGGCATGGCGGCCGACGACAACTTCTCGGGTGCCGTGGTCTACCTGTGCGAGCACACCGAGAAGGGCGCGCTCGGGCTGGTGATCAACAAGCCGATCGACATCACCCTGCGCAACCTGTTCGAGAAGGTCGAACTCAGCTTGACGCGCGATGACTTGGCCGAGTCCCCGGTCTATTTCGGCGGCCCGGTGCAAACCGAGCGCGGCTTCGTCCTGCATGAGCGCCAGTCGGACGCCACCAGCCCGTACAGCTCGACGATGTCGATCCCCGGCGGCGGCCTCGACATGACGACCAGCAAAGATGTGCTCGAGGCGGTGTCGAACGGCGCGGGTCCCAAGAAGCTGTTGATCACGCTCGGCTACAGCGGCTGGGGCGCTGGCCAGCTCGAGGACGAACTCGGCCGCAACGGCTGGCTGACTGTCGACGCCACGCCCGAAGTGATCTTCGACACCCCCATCGAGCAGCGCTACGACCGCGCGCTTTCCTTGCTCGGCTTCGACCCGCGCATGCTCAGCCAGGAGGCGGGGCACGCATGAGGCCTGCTGCGCGCGCGTCCGATGCCGCGCCCGCCTTGTTTCTGGCGTTTGACTTCGGCACCCTGCGTGTGGGCGTGGCCAGCGGCAACAGCTTCACCCACACCGCCACGCCCCTGACGACCGTCGCCCAGGCCGCTGGCAGCGCGCGCTTTGCGGCCATCGGCGCACTGATCGCGGAGTGGCAGCCAGCGGCTTTGGTGGTGGGTGTGCCGCGGCACCCCGACGGCGCGGCGCACGACAATACCCTTCGTGCCCAGCGTTTTGCGCGCCAACTGCGCGGCCGCTTTGGTCTGCCGGTGCACGAGGTCGATGAGCGTTACACGACCACCGAGGCCTTGTCTGCGGGGGCGACTGATGTCGATGCCGCTTCCGCCGCCCTGATCCTGGAACAGTACTTCAATCAAGCCACTGCATGAGCTCGCCGACGACCCTGAACCTTGACGCCGAAGCGCTCTATGCCGCCCTGAGAACCGGCGTGCGCAGTCTGGTCGGGAGCCTGCCCGATGTGGCCCTGGTGGGCATCTGGTCCGGCGGCGCCTGGCTTGCAGCGCGCCTGCAGGCCGACCTGGGCCTGCCCGGCGAACCCGGCGTGATTTCGAGTGCCCTGCACCGCGACGACTTCAGCGAGCGTGGCATGGCATCGGGCGGCGGCACCACCAAGCTGCCGTTCGCGGTCGAGGGTCGGCGCATCCTGTTGATCGACGATGTGCTCTACACCGGCCGCACCATCCGCGCGGCCATCAATGAGTTGTACGACTTCGGCCGCCCGGCCAGCGTGGCGCTGGCGGTGCTGGTCGACCGCGGCGGCCGCGAGTTGCCGGTCGAGCCGGCCTTTGCTGCCACGCGCACCGTGCTCGCGCCGGCGCAGCGCCTGTCGCTCGCCCGCGCCGACAACGGCCGCTTCTCGTTCGCCGTCGAAGAGGAAGCCCGCTGATGCTGTCCCGACGCAACCCGCAGCTCAATCGCCACGGCGAGCTGATCCACCTGTTGTCGATCGAGGGCCTGCCCAAGGCAGTGCTGACGCAGATCCTCGACACGGCGGGCACCTTCCTCTCGGTCAACGACCGCGATGTGAAGAAAGTGCCGCTGCTGCGCGGCAAGAGCGTTTTCAACCTCTTCTTCGAAAACAGCACGCGCACCCGCACCACCTTCGAGATCGCCGCCAAGCGCCTGTCGGCCGACGTGATCAACCTCGACATTGCGCGGTCCAGCACCGCCAAGGGCGAGAGCCTGCTCGACACCATCGCCAACCTGTCGGCGATGCACGCCGACATGTTCGTCGTGCGCCACAGCGAGAGCGGCGCGCCCTACCTCATCGCCCAGCATTGCGCGCCGCACGTGCATGTCATCAATGCCGGCGACGGCCGCCACGCGCACCCGACGCAGGCCCTGCTGGACATGTACACGATCCGCCACTTCAAGGGCGACTTCACGAAGCTGACGGTAGCCATTGTCGGCGACATCGTGCACTCGCGCGTGGCCCGCTCCGACATCCATGCGCTGACGACACTGGGCGTGCCCGAGATCCGCGCCGTCGGCCCCAAGACCCTCGTGCCGGGGGATCTGCGTGAGATGGGCGTGCGCGTCTGCCACGACCTGACCGAGGGCATCCAGGGCGCCGACGTGATCATCATGCTGCGCTTGCAGAACGAGCGCATGAGCGGCGCGATGCTGCCCAGTGCCGGCGAGTACTTCAAGCACTTTGGCCTGACGCCCGACAAGCTGGCGCTGGCCCAGCCCGACGCCATCGTGATGCACCCCGGCCCGATCAACCGCGGCGTCGAGATCGACTCGTCCGTTGTCGATGGCATGCACAGCGTGATCCTGCCGCAGGTGACTTTCGGCATTGCGGTGCGCATGGCCGTCATGAGCACGATCGCGGGGAACGAGGCATGAGCCGCCGGGCCGCTCCCAAGGCGAATGCCGCAGTGCGAAGCACGGAGGTTGCCTGATGACCGCCGCCGGGCCGTTTCCAAGGCGCTCGCTCCCCCGGGGAAGCGAAGGGGCCCCGTCGTGGCCCCGGGGGACGGCGCGCAGCGCCAAGGGGGCCTCATGAAATTGCTCATCAAGAACGGTCGCCTGATCGATCCCGCCACCGGCCTGGACCGCATCGGCGATCTGGCGATTGCCGCCGGCCGGGTGGTCGCGCTGGGCGACGTTAAGCGCGATTTCGCGGCCGAGCGCACCATCGACGCGACGGACCTGGTGGTCGCCCCCGGCCTGGTGGATCTGGCGGCGCGGCTGCGCGAGCCCGGCCACGAGCACGAAGGCATGCTCGAGAGCGAACTGGCTGCCGCGGCGGCCGGCGGCGTGACCAGCCTGGTCTGCCTGCCCGACACCGACCCGCCTCTGGACGAGCCGGGCTTGGTCGAGATGCTGAAGTTCCGCGCCCGCAAGCTTTCGCGTTGTCGCCTGTTTCCGCTGGGTGCGCTGACACGTGGCCTGGCCGGCGAAACCTTGACTGAGATGGCTGAGCTGACGGAGGCCGGATGCGTCGGCTTCTCTCAGGCCGAGGTGGCCATTGTCAACACCCTGACGCTGCAGCGCGCCTTGCTCTATGCCGCCACCTATGGCTACACGGTGTGGCTTCGGCCGCAGGATGCCTGGCTCGGCGGCGGTGTGGCGGCCAGCGGCGCGGTGGCCACGCGGCTGGGGCTCTCGGGCGTGCCGGTAGTGGCCGAGACGATTGCGCTCAACACCATCTTCGAGCTGGTGCGCGCGACGGGTGCGCGTGTGCACCTGTGCCGGCTGTCGAGCGCGGCGGGCGTCGAGCTTTTGCGCCGCGCCAAGCTCGAGGGCCTGCCGGTCACGGCTGACGTCAGCATCAACTCGCTGCACCTGACGGATGTCGACCTGGGTTTCTTCAATGCCGCGATGCGTGTCACGCCGCCGCTGCGCCAACAGCGCGACCGTGACGCGCTGCAGGCGGCGCTGGCCGACGGCACGATCGACGCCTTGGTGTCGGACCACACGCCGGTCAGCAGCGATGAGAAGACGCTGCCTTTCGGCGAGGCCACCCCCGGAGCCACGGGCCTGGAGTTACTGCTGGGGCTGGCCTTGCATTGGGGTGACAAGCGCAAACTCAGCCTGGGCCAGACCCTGGCGCGCATCACCAGTGACCCCGTGCGCGTGCTCGGTGCGGCCCTCGGGTCACTCGGCAGCAGCGCCGGGCGCTTGGTCGAGGGCGGCGTGGCCGATGTCTGTGTTTTCGATCCGGCAGCGCGCTGGCCAGTGCGCGCCGACACCCTGGTCAGCCAGGGCAAGCACACCCCCTTCGCGTTCGAGACCAGTGGATTCGAGCTGATGGGCCAGGTGCACACCACCTTGGTGGCCGGCGTCGTGGCCTACGAACGCGGATCCGCGTGATTCGCTGCGCGGGTGTTGGCGCGTCGCGATGAGCCGTGTCGTCGTCGGCGCCTGGCGCCTGCTGTTGACCTCACTGCACTTGGTGCACGGGATCCTGGTGATCCGGCTGCGCTTCCCCCACCTCGACGCTGCCGGCCGCCAGGCCCGCATCCAGTGGTGGTCGGCCACGCTCTTGCGCCGGCTCGGCATGGAGGTCAGCGTGCGGGGCACGCCAAGGCCCGGGCCAACTTTGTTGGTGGCCAATCACGTTTCCTGGCTTGACATCGCGGCGATCCACGTCGCCGCACCCCAGGCGCGCTTCGTCTCCAAATCTGATGTCAAGCAATGGCCGCTGGTGGGCGGCCTGGTGGCCGGCGCGGGGACCTTGTTCATCGAGCGTGAGAGTCGGCGCGACGCCTTGCGCGTGGTTCATCAAATGGCCGATGCACTGCGCGCCGGCGACATGGTGGCGGTGTTTCCCGAAGGCACCACCGGGCCTGGCCGCGAACTGCTGCCCTTTCACGCCAACCTGTTGCAGGCGGCGATCGCGGTGGAGACCCCGGTTCAGCCTGTGGCGCTGCGTTACCACCAGCCCGGCCAGGCCTTCAGCCCGGCAGCCGAGTTCCTCGGCGAAACGACCCTGGTGCAAAGCATGTGGCGCGTGGCCTGTGCCCGCAACCTCTGCATCGAGGTGCAGTTGCTCGACGCCGGTGCCTCCGCTCACGCCGATCGGCGTGCCTTGGCCGCCTACCTGCGCGAGCGCATCGGCGATGCGCTAGGGCAGGCGGGCTAGGGCCGTCAGGCCTTGCGGCCCTGCGCTGCGACCGCGGCAGCGGCCTGGGCGGCCAACTCGGGGTCACCCAGATAGAAGTGGCGCAGGGGCCGCAGCTTGTCGTCCAGTTCGTAGACAAGCGGGATGCCGTTCGGGATGTTGACGCCGACAATGTCGTTGTCGCCGATGTCGTCGAGGTACTTCACCAAAGCGCGGATCGAGTTGCCGTGCGCAGCCACGACGATGCGCTGCCCGGCGCGCAGGGCCGGGGCCAAGGTGTCGTTCCAGCACGGCAGGACACGGGCCACGGTGTCCTTGAGGCACTCCGTCAGCGGCACCAGGCCGGGGGCCAACTTGGCGTAGCGCAGGTCGCCACGTTCGCAGCGCGGGTCGTCGGCCGCCAAGGGCGGCGGCGCAATGTCGTAGCTGCGGCGCCAGATCAGCACCTGCTCGTCGCCATGCTGCAGGGCCATTTCCGCCTTGTTCAGGCCCTGCAGTGCACCGTAGTGGCGCTCATTCAAGCGCCAGTCATTGACGATCGGCAACCAGGTCCGCTCCATCGCGTCCAGTGCATGCCACAGGGTCCAGATGGCGCGCTGCATCACCGAGGTGTAGGCGATGTCGAACTCAAAGCCGGCTTCCTTGAGCAGGCGGCCAGACTCGCGCGCCTGGGCCACGCCCGTGGTCGTGAGGGGCACGTCGGTCCAGCCGGTGAAGCGGTTCTCGAGGTTCCAGGTCGATTCGCCGTGGCGGATCAGCACAAGCTTGGGCATGGTGGGTCGGCCGAGCGGCAAGGGCGCAAATTCTATAATTCAGGCCTTCTCTGGCCCTTCGATCGCGCGACGTGACCTCTTTTCTCCTGAACAACTGGCATTTGATCCTGGCGGCCCTGGTGTCCGGAGGCTTCCTCATGTGGCCGGTGATCAAGGGCGGCGTCGGCGGCGCAGCGTCCGTCGGCACGGCGGAGGCGGTGCGCCTGATGAACCGCGAGAAAGCCGTGCTGATCGACATCAGCGAGCCGGCCGAGTTCGCCACCGGCCATGCCGGCGGTGCGCGCAATGTGCCCTTCGGCCAGTTGGAGGCGGCGGACAACAAGGCCTTGCCCAGCAACAAGGCCCTGCCGGTGGTCCTGGTGTGCCCGACGGGCGCACGCTCCTCGCGCGCGGTGGCCCTGCTGAAGAAGGCCGGTTACGAGAACGTGCGTTCGCTGGCTGGCGGCCTGGCGGCCTGGCGCGAGGCCAATCTGCCCGTGGAAAAGTCGGCAGCTTGAGGCGCTGGGCACAGGCCGACAGTCCGCAGGGGCATTGCGGTCGCCCGACAATCCGGCGGTCGTTTCTGCCTGCCGCCACCGCATGACCACCGTCCGGATGTACACCTCGCCGAGCTGCCCCTACTGCCATCGCGCCAAGGCGCTGCTGCAGCAACGCGGTGTCTCCGTGATCGACGAGTTGCGTGTGGATCTGGACCCCGGCTTGCGCGAGAAGATGATGGCGTTGACGGGCCGGCGCACCGTGCCACAGATCTTCATCGGCCAGACCCACGTGGGCGGCTGCGACGACCTGATGGCGCTCGACCAGCGGGGTGGCCTGCTGCCCTTGCTGGCGGCGGCCACGGCCACGTGAGCGTCACAGTCGCTGCGCGATAATCTCGGCCCCAACCCGCAAACGCTGCGGGTTTGTTTCATTGGAACCCCATCACCATGGCCGAGCCGCAAGAGACCAATCCCGTTTTCAACATCCAGCGCATGTACCTGAAGGACTTGTCGCTGGAGCAGCCCAACTCGCCCGCGATCCTTCTCGAGCAACAGCAGCCCCAGGTCGACATCAACCTCGGCATTGCGGCCGAGACGGTGGCCGAAGGCGTGTTCGAGGTCTGCGTCACCGCCACGGTGACGACCAAGGTGCAGGATCGCACCCTGTTCCTGATCGAGGCCAAGCAGGCCGGCATCTTCGAGATCCGCAATCTGCCGAATGATCAGATGCAAGCCATCCTGGGCATTGCCTGCCCTGGCATGGTCTACCCCTACCTGCGTGCCATCGTTTCAGACGTCTGCACCCGTGCTGGCTTCCCGCCGGTGCTGTTGTCCGAGGTCAACTTCCAGGCCATGTTCGAGGCTCAGCAGCAGCAACTCGCGGCAGAGCAAGGCAATGGCAGCGCAGAGCCCTCGCGCATCGTCCTGAATTGACGCGAGTGGCCTCAGGCCCGGCGTTCGCATGAACGTCACCATCCTCGGCGCAGGGGCCTGGGGCACGGCACTGGCCGTGCAAGCCGCGCCGCGCCACGCAGTCCAGTTGTGGTCGCGCAGCGGGGCCCAGGCCGAGGCGTTGCGGACCACGCGCCGCAACCAGCGTTACTTGCCGGACATCGCGCTGAGCCCAGCGATCGTGATCGCCGACAACCTGGCCGTCGCGCTCGCGCATGCGGCCGATGGCCTTGTCGTGATTGCCACGCCGATGGCGGGCTTGCGGGCCCTGCTCGCGGCCCAGCATGGCGCGGCCGGGGTGCTGTGGCTGTGCAAGGGCTTCGAGGCAGGCAGTGGTCGGCTGGGCCATGAGATCGCGGCCGAGCTGCGTCCGCAGGCGCCAGTCGGTGTGTTGTCGGGGCCGAGCTTTGCGGAAGAGGTTGCGCGTGGCCAGCCGACCGCCCTGGTCGCGGCCAGCAACGATGCCGCCCTCTGCGAGACCGCGACCGCCGCCTTCCACACCGACCTCTTGCGCATCTACGCCAGCACCGACCCCATCGGCGTCGAGGTGGGCGGGGCGGTGAAGAACGTCTTGGCCATTGCCACCGGCCTGTGCGACGGCCTGGCGGCGCAGGGCAGCGCCAGTGTCGGTCAGCCGGGGCTGAACGCCCGGGCGGCGCTGATCACGCGCGGCCTGGCGGAGATGACCCGTCTGGGTGTCGCGCTCGGTGCGCGCGCCGAGACCTTCATGGGCTTGTCCGGCCTGGGCGACCTGGTGCTCACTGCCACCGGCGAGTTGTCGCGCAACCGCCGCGTCGGCATGGAACTGGCTGCGGGGCGGCCCCTGGCCGACGTGCTGGGCGCGCTCGGCCATGTCGCCGAAGGGGTGTACAGCGCACCGATGGTGCTGCGGCGCGCCGAGGCACTGGGCATCGATATGCCGATCACGCGCGCCGTGGTCGGTGTACTCGAGGGCCGCATCAGTGCGTCGGACGCGGTGCGGGCCCTGATGGCCCGTGGCGCCCGCACCGAGACCTGAGGCGCGAACGCGGCGGCGCTCAGTTGCCGCCCGCGTAGTCCTGCTGGCGCCAGGCTTCGAACACCGCCACCGCCACGGCATTGCTCAGATTCAGGCTGCGCTGGCCGGGCCGCATCGGCAGTCGAACGCGCTGCGAAGGCGCAAAGCTGTCGCGCAGATCGGGCGGCAGACCGGCGGTCTCGCTGCCGAACACCAACCAGTCGCCCGGCCGCCAGGCGACGTCGGTCATGCGGCCCGCACCGCGGGTGGTGAAGGCAAAGCTGCGCAGGTCGTCGGGTTGCTCGGCTGCGACGAAGGCTTCCCAGGACTCGTGGCGGCGCACCTTGGCATGCTCGTGGTAATCCAGGCCGGCGCGTTGCAGCAGCTTGTCATCCATCGAGAAGCCCAACGGCTCGATCAGGTGCAGGGCACAGCCCGTGTTGGCTGCCAGCCGGATCACATTGCCGGTGTTGGGCGGAATCTCGGGGTGCACCAGCACGATTTTGAACATCGACGGATTGTCGCAACAGGTCGCGGCACAGGGGGATTAGGGCCTGTTCACACTACGGACGCACTGCCGTCCGTAGTGTGAACAGGCCCTAGTCGCCCGGCGCCGGCGTGCGCGCCAGGACCCAGACCTGCACCTGAGCCGCCCCGGCCGCCAGCACGGTGCGCGCCGCTTCGGCGGCGGTCGCGCCGCTGGTCATCACATCGTCGACCACCGCCACGCATTGCCCGCGCAGCAAGCGCGCGTGGGCCGGATCGACACCGAAGGCGCCGCGGATGCGCAGCGCGCGTTGCTCGCGCGGCAGCTCCGCCAAGTGCGCCGTGTCGATCAGGCGCCGCAGCGCGCTGGCGTGGGCCGCGATACCGAGTTGCGCGCCGACCCGCCGGGTCAGCTCCCAAGCCTGGTTCATGCCACGCTCGGCCAGGCGTTCGCTGGACAGCGGGATCGGCACCAACAGGTCGGGCCGCGGCGCGTCGCTGGCGCGGGCGGCAGCGCTCAGCAAGGCGGCCAGGGCGGGCGCCAGATCCAGTGCGGCGCGGAACTTGAAAGCAGCCACCAGACCGCGCCACGGAAAGGCGTAGTCGACGGCGGCCACGCTGTGAGCAAACGGTGGCGCCTGCTGAATGCACGCACCACACACCGGGGCGCTGTCGGGCACTGCGATGGCACAGACGCGGCAACGTTGGCGCAGCGCAGCATGGCGCTCCCTGCAATTCGCGCAGATGCGCGCCTCAGCCCAGCCATGGCAGACGGCACATTGCGTGGCCAGCAGAGCGAGCCGGGGCATCGGCTCAATATACTGCCAGCCACCTTGACGATGACTGTCTGCCCCTCTTTGCCTGGCACACGACCGCGGTGGTCGCCGGCGCAGCCCGGCATGCGTGCGCCGGGCAGGCGCTGACGCATGGCCGGACGCGCGATCGATGCGGCCGCACTGGCGCGCGTGCAGGCTCGCCAGACACGGGCCAGCGCCGGCCCGTGGTTGCATGCCGAAGTGGCACGGCGCATGGCCGAGCGCCTGCAGGTGATCCGCCTGAAGCCGACCACCGTCATCGACTGGTGGTCTCACGCTGGGGCCAGCCTCGCGCTGCTGAAGCAGAGTTACCCGGCGGCGCGCCTGGTGCGCGTGGAGCCCGCCAGCGCCGCGCCAGTGGGCTCTGCGCCATCGTGGTGGTCACCCCGGCGCTGGCGCCGCGAACTGCCCGCGGTCGCCGCCGCCGACCTGCCGGCGCAGGCCGGGCAGGTGCTGTGGGCCAACATGATGTTGCACGCCGTGCCCGACCCCGAAGTGCAAATGCGCCAGTGGCGCGCAGCTCTGGCGGTCGATGGCTTCCTGATGTTCTCGACGCTCGGCCCCGACACCCTCGCGGGCCTGCGGGCGATCTACCGCGATGCCGGCTGGGGCAGCGCACATGCCGCGTTCACCGACATGCACGACTTCGGTGACATGCTGGTCGCGGCCGGTTTTGCGGACCCGGTGATGGACCAGGAGCGCCTCACGCTGACCTGGGCAACGCCGGAGGCGCTGTTGGACGAGCTGCGCACATTGGGCGGCAACGCGGATCCTGCGCGCCACCCTGGCCTGCGCACGCCGCGCTGGCGTGCGCGCCTGCTGGCAGCGATTGCCGAGCGGGCCGGCAGCGATGGCCGCATCGGTCTCGAGTTCGAGCTGGTGTACGGCCATGCCTTCAACCCCCTGCCGCGCCCCAAGTTGGCGGGCGAGACCCGGGTGCCGCTCGAGGACCTGCGCACGATGGCACGCAGTGGGCGGCGGCCGGCCGAGTGAGGCCCAGGGACATCGAAGGCTGGGCTAAAATCTCAGCACGTTGATCCTGCCCAGGTGCCATACCGCACCGCCAGGTGACTGCGCCGAGCAGCGCTCTGTTCCCTCATGTCGACCGCCATCGCCCCTCACCCCTGGTCTGCGCCCCACGCAAATGGCGGGGGGGCAGCCACCTCCTGGCGCTTCGCCAAGACCTTGGATGACGGCGTCTTGGGTTTGCAATGGGTGCTCAAGCGCAACTGCTCGATCACGCCGGGGCAGCTTTTCGGTACCTATCTTGCGCTGTGCGCGGTTTCTCTGACGATTGCGCTCGGATTCACCTGGTACGGCGCCTCGCCCGTCCTGGCATTTGCCGGCATTGAACTGTTGCTGGTCGGTGCGGCGCTGTTGCTGTACGCCCGCCACGCCGCCGACCAGGAGTGCATCACGCTGAGCGAAGGCATGCTGATGGTTGAACACCACCATGGCCGGCAGGTCGAGCGCACACGCTTGCGCGCGGCCTGGGTGCGCGTCGAGCCGCGTCACGGTGAAGGCTCGTTGGTCGAGCTCTCGGCCGACGGTCAGCAGTCTTTCGTCGGCCGCTACCTGCGCGCCGAACTCCGCACGCCCTTGGCTCAGGAGCTGCGTGCCGCCTTGCGCGCCAGCGCCGCGGCCGTGGCCAGCGTACCGACAGCCCCCACTTCTGACCCGAAATGATGACGATGACCCATCTTTCCTCGCTGCGCCAGCGGCTCGCTCAGGCCTCGCTCGCTGTGGGCTTGGCCCTGACTTCGTCGGTCGCCTTGGCCGTCAACAACCTGCCCGGCGGGCCAGCGGTCCATCAACTCGACCTGCACCCGCCGGTGACGCGCATCGCGGCAGACCAGCAGTGGCTGCACAACTTCATGTTGATCGTGTGCTCGGTGATTTTCATCGCCGTGTTCGGGGTCATGTTCTATGCCATCTTCAAGCACCGCAAGTCCAAGGGTGCCAAGGCCGCCAACTTCCATGAAAGCGTCGGCGTGGAAATCGCCTGGACCGTGGTGCCCTTCATCATCGTGATCTTCATGGCCCTGCCGGCCACCAAGGTCGTGGTCGCGATGAAAGACACCAGCAACGCCGACCTGACCATCAAGGCCACCGGCTATCAGTGGCGCTGGGGCTACGACTACCTGAATGGCGAGGGCGCCGGCATCGCTTTCGTTTCGGCGCTCGACGTGAAGCACCGCGCCATGAGCAACAGCGGCAAGCCAGCCCCGACCGACGACTACCTGCTCAAGGTCGACAACCCGCTCGTGGTGCCGGTGGACAAGAAGGTGCGCATCATCACGACGGCCAATGACGTGATCCACGCCTTCATGGTGCCGGCCTTCGGCATCAAGCAGGACGCGATCCCGGGCTTCGTGCGCGACACCTGGTTCCGCGCCGAGAAGGTGGGGGACTACTACGGCCAGTGCGCCGAGCTGTGTGGCAAGGAACACGCCTACATGCCCATCCATGTCAAGGTCTTGAGCCAGGCCGACTATGCGGTCTGGGTCGACGGCAAGAGGAAAGCCATGGCCGCGCTGGCCGATGACCCGGCCAAGGTCTGGCAGCTCAACGACCTGGTCGCCCGCGGCGAGAAGGTCTACGGCGCCAACTGCGCCGCCTGCCACCAGGGCAGCGGCATGGGTGGCGGCGCCATCAAGGCCTTGGTGGCCTCGCCGGTGGTGCTCGATGCCGACAAGGGCAAGGCCATCGGCGTATTGCTGAACGGCCAGAACAACGGTGCAATGCCGGCCTGGAAACAGCTCTCTGATACCGAGCTGGCGGCCGTCATCACCTACGCCAAGAATTCGTGGACCAACCAGACCGGGCAGATCGTTCAGCCCGCGGATGTTGTCGCCGCGCGCAAGTAAATCACCCGCATTGCACACCAGAGGTCCCGCCCATGAGCGCAGTTCTAGACCAGCACGGCCACGGCCACGGCCATGACGACCACGCCCACCACGCCCCCTATGGCTGGCGGCGATGGGTGTTCGCGACCAACCACAAGGACATCGGCACGATGTACCTGTTGTTCTCGTTCGCGATGTTCATGATCGGTGGCGTGCTTGCCCTGGGCATCCGCGCGGAGCTGTTCCAGCCGGGCCTGCAGTTCGTCAATCCGGAACTGTTCAACCAGTTCACGACGATGCATGGCCTGATCATGGTCTTCGGCGCCATCATGCCGGCTTTCGTCGGCTTCGCCAACTGGATGGTGCCCCTGCAGATCGGCGCGCCGGACATGGCCTTCGCGCGCATGAACAACCTCAGTTTCTGGCTGCTGATTCCGGCCGGCCTGATGCTGGTGGGCTCCTTCTTCATGCCGGGCGGT
>JANNFB010000001.1:0-6651 GCA_031379365.1 Burkholderiales bacterium | reverse complement strand
GCATCGATCGCCGGCTCCTGGCCGAAGACCACACTCTTCAGGTCGCGATCCAGGGTCTTCAATTTGCCGCGGTCGTCGCTAGAAACGCTGGCCGGTGGGATGCGTGCGATCTTGGAAACGATCTCCTCGACCTCGGCCCGGGTGATGGTCTTCTTCTGCTTGTTCTTCGGCAGGATGCGCTGGGCCGCACCGGCTTCGTCGATGACGTCGATGGCCTTGTCGGGCAGGTGCCGGTCATTGATGTACTTGGCCGACAGCTCGGCCGCCGCTTGCAGCGCGCCCAGGGCGTACTTGACGTTGTGGTGCTCCTCGAAGCGCGACTTCAGGCCCTTGAGAATCTCCACGGTCTGCTCGACGGAGGGCTCCACCACGTCGACCTTCTGGAAGCGGCGTGACAGGGCAGCGTCCTTCTCGAAGATGCCTCGGTACTCAGTAAAGGTGGTCGCGCCGATGCACTTGATCTGGCCGTTCGACAGCGCCGGCTTCAGCAGGTTGCTGGCGTCGAGCGTGCCGCCCGAAGCCGCACCGGCACCGATCAAGGTGTGGATCTCGTCGATGAAGAGGATGGCGCCGGTCTGCTCTTTCAGCTGCTTGAGCACGCCCTTGAGGCGTTGCTCGAAATCGCCGCGGTATTTGGTGCCCGCCAGCAACGCGCCCATGTCGAGTGAATACACCGTCGCGTCAGCAAGGATCTCGGGGACATCGCCCTGCGTGATGCGCCAGGCCAGGCCCTCGGCGATCGCAGTCTTGCCCACACCCGCTTCGCCCACCAGCAGGGGATTGTTCTTGCGCCGGCGGCAGAGCACCTGGATGACGCGCTCGACCTCGGCCTCGCGGCCGATCAGCGGATCGATGCGGCCGTCGCGTGCGAGCTGGTTCAGGTTTTGCGTGAACTGGTCGAGCGGCGAGCTCTTGGCCTCACCCGCCTCTTCCTTCTCGCCCTCGCTGCCGCTGCTGTCGTTGGACTTGGCAGGCTCGGGCGGGTCGCTCTTCTTGATCCCGTGGGCAATGAAGTTGACCACGTCCAGGCGCGTCACGCCTTGTTGGTGCAGGTAGTACACCGCATGGGAGTCCTTCTCGCCGAAGATCGCCACCAGCACATTCGCGCCGGTGACTTCTTTCTTGCCGCTGCCCGTGGACTGCACATGCATGATGGCGCGCTGGATCACACGCTGGAAACCCAGCGTCGGTTGCGTGTCGACTTCCTCATCGCCACCGACCGTGGGGGTGTTCTCCTTGATGAACGCACCCAGGCTCTTGCGCAGATCCTCGATGTTGGCCGCGCATGCGCGCAGCACCTCCGCGGCCGACGGGTTGTCGAGCAAGGCCAACAGCAGATGCTCCACGGTGATGAACTCGTGGCGCTGCTGGCGTGCCTCGACAAACGCCATGTGCAGACTGACTTCCAACTCTTGCGCAATCATGCGGCCTCCATAATGCATTGCAGTGGGTGCCCGGCGCGCTTAGCGGCGGCGTGCACCAATTCGACCTTTGTCGCTGCGACGTCCTTGCTGTAGACGCCGCAAACACCACGACCCTCGTGGTGGATTTTGAGCATGATTTGCGTTGCTGTCTCGATGTCGCGCAAGAAGTACTCCTGCAGGACAAGCACAACGAACTCCATCGGCGTGTAGTCGTCGTTCAACAACACCACCTGGTACATCTTGGGCGGCTCGACGCGTTGTTCCTGGCGCTCCGCCAACACCGTGCCCTGGCCCTGGTCGCGCTCGGGAGCCCCCTTGATGTCAGGGCTCTTCGGCGCTTTCGATGGGGGCTCGGTTGGCATGGATGGATTCTATCGAGTCGGACCCTGGATCCTGGCTGGCAGGGTATCTGGCGTCGTTTGCGACAGCGTCAAGGGGCGCGCAGGCTTCCAGGCTGACGAAACACAAGATTCGACAGAGCCTTGACATCGCCCCGTCATAGTCTGGACAATCAGCCGCGCGTTGCAGTTTGCAGTACCGCGCAAGGAGTGAAAGATGGCTTTCGGCAGTGTCAAATGGTTCAACGATGCCAAGGGCTTCGGTTTCATAGAACCCGAGGGCGGCGGCGGCGACGTTTTCGCGCATTTCTCCTGCATCCAGATGGACGGCTTTCGCACACTCAAGCAAGGTGCAAGGGTTTCCTATGAACTGGTGCAGGGTCCCAAGGGCGACCAGGCGCAGGCGATTCAACCGGTCGACGCGCAGGGCCTTCCCCTGGTGACACCGGCCGGCGCGACCACGACGGCTTAGTGCCGTCGATTGGCCCAAGAAAAAAGCCCGCTCTGGCGGGCTTTTTTTCATCTGCGCCGAAGCGCTCACATGTGGTCGATCATCACTTCCCAATCGGCCGCTGCGGCGCATGGATGCTTGATGTGGACTTCCAGCAGGCAGTGGATTGGCCCTGATCATGGCCCCACCCTGCCGCCCGTGGGCACTGCCACTGCGTGCCGGGCGTTGCGCGGCTCGGAAGGGGGTATCTCTTGGACACCCACCAAGGGCTCCTCGCCATCGCTCTCGTCGATGCCAATTCGATAGCCCATCGCGCGATAGCCGCGCTGGCGCTTCTCCCACATCCGCAGCAGCGCCGGGTGGCCGATGTCGACGAAGTCGATGATCCGCACATCGGCTTTGCTGGCGTGCTCCCGGTGCAGTCGGCCCGCGTACTGCTGCAAGGTGCCCTTCCACGACACCGGCATGGCCAGCACCAGGGTGTCCAGCGGCGGGTGGTCGAATCCTTCACCGACCAGTTTTCCGGTGGCCAGCAAGATGCGCGGCGCCTCGGGTGGCAGCGTCTCTATCTCGGTGATGAGGGCCGCGCGCTGCTTCTTCGACATCCGCCCGTGCAACACGAACGGCGCCGGTGACTGTGCGATCAGAGCCTGGCGGATGGCCTCGAGGTGTTCGGTGCGCTCGGTCAGCACCAGCACTTTGCGGCCCTGCTCAAACGCCGCTGCTGCTTCCGCGGCGATGGCTTCGGTGCGCGCCAGGTCGTTGGCAAGGTGCCGGAACACGTCTTGTATGCCCGCCGTGGTCGGCAGGTCGATGCGGGCAAACCGTGATCGCGGCACGACCTCCAGGTCGTGCGGTGCACCAACCGGCCTGGCTGCGATGTGGCGGATCGGTCCGCACTGCATGAAGATGATCGGCTGCTGGCCATCGCGGCGGATCGGCGTGGCGGTCAAGCCCAGAACGAACCTGGCCTTGGTTTTCTTGAGGATGGCGTCAAACGATGCGGCACCCACGTGGTGGCATTCATCCACCACGATCTGCCCGTAGTTCTCGACCAGCGCATTGACCTCGCCCTGGCGCGACAGCGACTGCATCACGGCGATGTCGATCATGCCGCTCGGTTTGGCCTTGCCGCCGCCGATGGTGCCGACCACGCCTTTGCCGACGCCAAGGAAGGCCTGCAGGCGCTCCTGCCATTGCTTCAACAACTCGGTGCGGTGGACGAGCACCAAGGTGTTCACTCGGCGCTTGGCGATGATCGCCGCCGCCGTCACCGTCTTGCCGAACGCCGTTGGCGCGCACAGCACGCCGGCATCGTGTTTCAGCATGGCCGCCACGGCCTGCACCTGGTCAGGTCGCAGAGCGCCGACGAAGTCGGCTTGGATGGACTCGCCGGCGAACCTCTCGTCCTGCAGGTCGCATCGGATGCCGTTGTCTTTGAGCAAAGCGCGTGCGGCGTCCAAGCAACCGCGCGGCAAGGCGATGTGCTGCGGGTAGTTCTCGGCGCTGCCGATGACGCGGGGCTTGTCCCACACCGACACGCGCATGGCCTGGGCCTTGTAGAACTCCGGGTTCTGGAAGGCCGCCAGGCCGATCAGCCGATAGGCCAGCGCCTGGGGCAGCACGCTCTTCTCGAAGTAGATCAGGTTGGCGAGCGTGACGGCCAAAGCCTGGGGCATGGTGCCAGCGAGCTTGGTGGGCGTACTGGACTGGCGCTTCCAAGGCGTCGCCAGATCCTCGTCGTCAATGAAGGTCACGTCCAGCGGGTGAACGCCGCCGGTGGCGCGCAGGATGGTTGGCTCGATGTCATGCGGGGCCATGGGCTGGATCGTGGCGAGATAGGCCCACTGGTCGCCGTACGGCCGCAGAGTGGCGTCCACAAACACGCTGCAGCCGCTTTCGCGTGGAAGCTTCTCCAGCGGCAGCGCGATCAGGTTGCCGAACCCTCCTTTGGGCATCGTGTCCTGGTTGGGAAACAAGCGGTCGTAGGACGCCAGCTTGAGCTGCCGGGTTCGCGCGCAGGTGTGGCTGATGATGGCGGTACCCAGGCGCCGCGCATCGCGCGCCGACACACGCCCGGCGAAGAACACCCAGGCATGCGCGCCCCTGCCCGAGCGCGAAATTTCCAGCGCTGCCGGCACGCCGAGCTCGTTGCACGACTGCATGAACCCCTGCGCGTCCGGCTGCCAATCCGCCTCGTCAAAATCGACTGCCAGGAAGTGGCACGTATCGTCTTCCAGCAGCGGATAGACGCCGACCGTTTGCTTGCCTGCCAAGTGGTCGTAGATCACCGAATCCGACAGCGGCACCAGCAGCCGTTGGCTGCAGTCGCCGCACTTGATGCGAGGCTTCTCGCAGACGCCAGCCCGCCACTCGTTGGCACAGGCCGGCGCGTAGCCCGACTTGCCCGACGTCTTGCCCTCCCAGCGAACCGGGTAGACATCGGCGCGACCCCGGAACAGCCGGCGAAACAATGCCACCTTCTCGGCCGTGGATAGGCTGGTCCCTGGAGACGCTGGCGCCGGCGCGGGCACGGAGGCCATATGCGCGGCCAGTGACGCTTCGGCTGGGGGCGCGTGCCACGCGATGCCGTGCGACTCCAGCAGCGCCACCAGCCGCACGTTCTCGGCCTGCAGCGCTTTGAGGTCCTCGCGCTCAGTCATCGGCCCCATGCTCGGTGAGCAACGCGCCAATGTCTTCACCCACGCCATAGCCGATGTCGTGGCTGCGGTCTCGAACGATCTGCAGGCGCGACCAAAGTGCCGGACGCTGCGTATCCGGCAAGGTGGCGACTGCCTTCATCGCCTGCTCGAACATTCGCACCAGCGCGGACGAGTAGGCTTCGTCGTCGAGGCCGACATCACAGCTGAATCCCGAGGCCCGCTCGCAATAGAAGACCATCAACTCTGCCAGCCCGTCCGCCGTGCCCGAGGCCTTCTTGTAGTCCGTGATGGCCTTCTTGGCCTTGGCCACAGAGGTGTCCTGGTTCTTGAACAAATCGGGCCACAGCCAGCGGTCTACGGCGGCCTTGTAGGGCCCGAGCACGTCTTCGCCCAAGTGCAGGCGTGTGTGCAGAAAGGCCTGGTTGTCCTTGCTGGCGGCGTAGAGGTCTTGAACGAGGCCGAGTAGGCCGGTGCGGTCGAGGTCAGCGAGCCGCGTCTTGACATCGATCCAGGAGGCCGTCGCCTTCTTTGTTGCCATGGGGCGTGCCAGGTCGGGTGGGTCAGCTCGCCGTGGCTGGGGATGCTGCGAACATACTTTCCAGCGTGGCAGGAAGCGGCGCCGCATTGGCTTGCTGAATCGCGGCGTATTTTGCCTTTAGCAACTGCATGCACTGGTAGATCGCGTGGAGTTCAAGTCGCTTGGTCGATGTCGCCTTTTACTCGAGTCAGCATGTCACCAATGCGGCGCGTCGGCCAAGCGGTCATTGCCCGCCCGCCGCGTCATCCCGGCCAATGCGCCGCGCCTCCAGCTCCTGCCGCGTCTTGTCCAACTCTGCTTCCAGCAGCTTCGCGTCCGGCAGCACGGTCTGGTACTCGGCCGCCATCACCTTGTTGGGCAGGCCTTCCAATGCATAGTGGGCCTCGTTGTGGCCCTTGCTGGTGCACAGCACCAGGCCCACCGGTGGGTTCTCGCCGGGCTTCGTCCAGTGGTCACGGGCGTAGTTAAGGTACATGTGCATCTGGCCCGCGTCGGCATGGCTGAACTTGCCGATCTTCAGGTCGATGACCAGCAGGCACTTGAGGCTGCGGTGGAAGAACAGCAGATCGACGCTGAACCAACTGTCGTCCAGCCGCAGGCGCCGCTGCCGGCCCACGAAGGCGAAGTCGTCGCCCAGCTCCAGCAGGAAGTCGGCCAGGTGCTGGATCAGCGCCTCTTCCAAGTCTGATTCAGAGTACTCGTCCTTGAGGTTGAGGAACGCCAGGACGAAGGGGTCCTTCAGTGCCTGCTCGGGCGTGATGGCGTCGCCAGGCCCGGCTGCCTCGGCCTTTTGCAGCATGGCCGCCTTGTTGCGCGACAAGGCGATGCGTTCATAGAACTGGCTGTTGACCTGCCGGTCGAGCTGACGCACGCTCCAGCCGCAGCGCAGGGCTTCGGTTTCGTAGAAGGCGCGCGCCGCTTCAGACTTGAGGGACAGCAGGCGCACGTAGGCTGACCATGGCAAGGGGAAGGATTGGGCCAGTGTGCTCAGCGCCGCCGAGGTTCGGATCGGTACTCCGGGTACCGAGGGTACGGACGACTCGCGAGACACCGTCTGCGAAATCCGGGTAGGTGCGGATTTCGCAGACGGTGTCTGCGAAAACCGCTCCGGCGGCCAGGCCAGGTAGAACAGCCGCATCTGTTCGAGGTTGCGCTCGGAAAATCCTCGGCCGAAGCGCTGAGTCAGATCGCCCGACAGCCGCTTGAGCAGCGCCTGGCCATAAGCGGCCCGTTCCTG
>JANNFB010000280.1:0-1922 GCA_031379365.1 Burkholderiales bacterium | reverse complement strand
GGTGTTGCTGCGCGCAGAGATTGCCCGTTTCACCCGAGGCCTTGCGGCCTCGACTCGTCTCTGTTGCTCTGATCCTCACCTCGCGGTGGACGGCCGTTAGCCGCTGCGCTGCTCTGTGCAGTCCGGACCTTCCTCCAGTGCAGCCTTTCGGCTCTCGCACCAGCGACGGTCTGGCTCGCTTCACGACTATGATTCTCCCACGCCAAGGGCAGTCAATGCGGCGGCCATAGCCACCCAACGCGCACCCCCGATGCCGCACGCCGCCGACAACTTCTTCAGCCTGTTCGAGTTCCTGCCCGTCGGTGCCTACCGCTCGACCCCCGGGGGTTTGCAGGTGCGAGCGAATCCGGCGCTGGTGGCGCTGAACGGCTATGCCACGGAAGACGAGCAACTGGCGCATGTGAGCAACATCGCGACCGAGTGGTATGTCGACCCGCAGCGGCGCGCCGAGTTCATGCGCCGGCTCGAGCAGGACGGCAGCGTCAAGGGTTTCGTCTCGGAGGTATACCGCCACAGGACCCGTGAGCGCATCTGGGTCAGCGAGAACGCCCACGTGGTGAGGGCCGCCGACGGCACGGTGCAGTACTACGAGGGCACCGTCGAGGACATCTCCGAGCGCATCGGCGCAGAGCAAGCCCTGCGCGACAGCGAGCGGCGCTGGCAGCTGGCGCTGGACAGCAGCGGCGATGGCGTGTGGGACTGGGATCTGCGCACCGGCCGCGAAACCTACTCGAAGCGCTTCTACGAACTGCACGGCTACCGCCCCGACGAGGTCGACCTGCATGTCGAGGCTTTCGACCAACTGACGCACCCGGACGACCGGGCCCAGATGCAAGCCGATCGCCAGGCTCACTTCGACGGGCGCGCGCCTCGCTATGTCAACGAACACCGCGTCCGCGCCCGGGACGGCAGCTGGAAGTGGATCTTGTCGCGCGGCCTGGTGATCGAGCGCGATGATGCCGGCCGCCCATTGCGAATGATCGGCACGCATGCCGACATCAGCGCCCTCAAGCAGGCCGATGCGCTGCGCCAGGAGCGCGACAGCGCCGCCGCAGCCGACCGAGCCAAGACGGAGCTGCTGTCGCGCGTCAGCCATGAATTGCGCACGCCGCTCAATGGCGTGCTGGGCTTCGCCCAGTTGCTCGATCAGGCCGCCGTGCTGGACCCGCGCCACCAGGCCTGGTTGGCGCAGATCCTGGCCAGTGGGCGTCACCTGCTCGACCTGGTCGATGACGTGCTCGACCTGTCGAGCGCGCAGAGCGGCGAGATGAGCCTGGCCTGGACCGACTGCGACCCGCTCGAGGTGGCGGCCCAGAGCTGGGCCATGCTGGCCGCCCAAGCGGCCGAATCGGGCCTGCAGTTCACGCTCCAACCGCAGGCAGGTCCGGTGGCGCGGGTGCGCGCCGATCGGCGGCGCCTGACCCAGGTCATGAGCAACCTGCTGTCCAACGCCATCAAGTACAACCAACCGGGCGGCAGCATCGTCGTCAGCGCCGAAGCGCAGCCCGATGCCGTGCGCATCATCGTGGCCGACAGTGGCCAGGGCATGAGCGCGGTCCAGCTGGCGCGCCTCTTCAAGCCCTTCGAACGACTGGGCGCCCAGCACTCGGGCGTCGAGGGCAGCGGCCTGGGGCTGGCGCTGGCCCGGCAATTGGTGGTGGCCATGCAGGGCCGACTGGAGGTCACCAGTGACCCGGGGCTGGGCAGCCGCTTCACCGTGACGCTGCAGCGCGCCGCCACTCTGCGGGGCTGAGGGTCCGAATACACTGCGAGCGCGCAGCGGGCGCGGCAGTTGCAGAGGGGCGGGAATGTCGTCGATCGGGTACATCTTCGGGTTCATCGGTGCGGCGCTCACGGTCGCCAGCTACTTGATGAAAAGCATGATGCCGCTGCGCCTGGTGGCCTTGTCGGCCAACGTCTTC
>JANNFB010000279.1:0-15063 GCA_031379365.1 Burkholderiales bacterium | reverse complement strand
ACCAACAACGGCAGCGCGGCCCGCACCGTGCGAGTGACCCTGCCCGCCGGCGCCAAGACCACCTACCGGGACGCCCTGGGCACGGCCGCCAGCGTCACCGCCGAAGGCGGCCTGCTGAACTTCAGCGTGCCGCCACTGTTCGGCACGGTGCTGATTTCACCCTGAGGCTCAGGGCGCGGCCGCCAGCTCGCGCGCCAGGAACTTCTCGACCCGAGTCCAGAAATCGATGCGGTTCTCGGGCCGCGCCCAGCCGTGGCCTTCGTCCTTGTAGACGACCCATTCGACCTTGGGGTTGTGCGGCTTCAGGGCGTCGCGCAGCTTCTCGCCGTGGATCAGCGGCACGCGTACGTCCCAGGCGCCGTAGGCCAGCAGCAAGGGCTGCTTGATCTTGGCCGCCTGCTCGAGCGGTGACACCGCCTTGAGCATGGCGGCATCGACCACCGGGTCGCCCACCAGGCGGTTCATGCCGTACTTCTTGGACTCGTCGGTGATGTCGCTCCAGCTCACGCTGAATAGCAGTTGCGGGTCGGTCACCCCGACCCAGCTCACACCGCAGCGGAACAGCTCGGGGTCGTTCACCAGGCCCATCAGCGTGGCATAGCCGCCGTAGCTGGCCCCTGCGATGCAGATGCGCTTTGGGTCAGCAAAGCCCTGGGCAATGGCCCAGCGCGCGCCGTCGGCCAGATCGCTCTGCATCGCCCGGCCCCATTGCTTGATGCCGGCATCGAAGTGCTTGCCACCGAAGCCAGTGCGGCCGCGAAACTCGGGCTGCAGCACCGCATAGCCGCGCGAGGCGAGGAACTGCACCTCGGGGTCGAAGTCCCAGTCGGCGCCACGCACCCAGGGCCCGCCATGCACCAGCACCACCAGGGGCAGGTTCTTCTTCGCACCACCCGGCGGCAGGGTCAGGTAAGCCGGAACCTCCAGACCATCGCGCGCCTTGTAGCGGACGAAATCGGTCTGACCGCCCTGCGCAGGGTCGATGCGCGGGTGGCTGGTGCCCAGGCGCGTCAGCTTGCGCGTTTCCTGGTGGTAGAGGTAGGTGACGGTGGGCTGCACATCGGCGAAGGCCTCGATCAGCAGGAAGGGCGAGTCGCCACGAACCGGCGCACTGATGCGGTTGGCGCTGGCCGGCAGCAGGGCGTCGACGACTGCCTGTACGGCCTTCATGTCCGCATCGAGCCACTGCGTGACTTCGGCGTCGATGGTGTAGCGCAGGCCGAGCAGGCGCTTGTCTTTGGCGATGAAGCTCGGGTGCAGGTCGAAGTCCTTCGACGCTGCAACCGGCGTGGCCGAGCGCTGTCCGGTGGCGGGGTCGAGCGTGAACACGGCCGCCTTGTCGCCCAGCGGTGCCTCGACATACAGGCGACCGTCGGGGGCCACGTAGCGCGGCCGCAGCCAGTTCGGCGAGAACCTGTCGTAGGCGGCTAGCTGGGCCCAGGCGCCGCTCGGCCCGCGCCATTGGACCGTGATCTTGTCGGCCTGGCTGGTCAATGCGGCGCGGAGGGCACCACTGCCGTCCAGCGTCCACTCCGACGCATGCAGTGGCGCGTCGACCTCCGTCATGCGCCCCGTCAACGTGTTCACCCGCTGCAGTTGGATGAAGCCCACGCGCTCCTTGCTGATTTCTTCGGGCTTGACGACGAACACCTCGTCGCCGTCGGGCAAGCCCACGCTGCGCAGCAGGAAGGTGTTCCAGGGCAGCAGCTTCTCTGTGTCGTTGTTCTTGACGAAGGAGAGCGTCGTTTCGACCAACTGGCGAAAGCGACTGGCGTCGGCATTGACCGCAAACAAGCCGCTGCCGACGTCGACTCGGCCTGGCCCGGTCAGGTCGGTATTGAGATCGAAGACCAATCGCCGGGCATTCACCCAGTCAAAACGGCCGACATGGGCGTCGTCGAAACGGGCCACCACGGTGGCTTTCATCGTCGCGGTGTCCAGTACTGCCAGGCGCGCGCGCAGGCCCTTGCCGCCCACGCGCATCGCCACCAGGCGCCCGTCCGGCGAGAGCTTCGCGGCGCTCAGCACCGGCTCTTCGAAGAATGCTTCCGCGGGCGGCGGTGCGGCGGTAGCGGCGCCCATGGACCATGCCATGCACAACGCCGCTACGGCCCGCCAAGCGCATCGTCTCAACATCGGAACACCCCTCAACATCTCACCAACAAAAAGAGCCTCGCCGCTGGCGCGGCGAGGCTCGCTTTAGGCTAACCAGTGTGGCTCAGAACTTGTAGTTCGCGCCCAGCAGGTAGCTGCGGCCCCACTTGATGTACTCGAGCGGACGGTCCGTCGTGCCCGTGTAGGTCTGGTAGGCCGCGTCGGTCAGGTTGTTGACCTGGAACAGCAGGTTCAGGCCCTTCAGCTGGCCGGTATTGAAGGAGTAGCCGACTTGCGCGTCGACGATCTCCTCGCCCACCACATAGCGCAGTTTGCGGTTGGCCGCGAAGTCACCGATCTCGCCGATGAAGTCAGAACGCTTGCGCAGGCTGATACGCGCCTCGAAGCCGGCGTTCTCGTAGTAGCCGGTCAGGTTGAACACGCGCTTGGACAGGCCCGGCAACCCGATGGTGGCAGTACCCAGGCTGTTCGCATTGTCGCCCTCCTCGCTTAGGTCGATTTTGATGCTGCTCCTGTTGAAGCTCCCGCTGGCGACGATGCCAAAGCCCTTCAACGCAGGAGTCAGCAACTCAAGGGGCAGCGAAGCGGTCAACTCGACACCCGAGAGATTGCCGCCGGTGCCATTGGCTGGTGTCGTGAAAGTACCGGTCGAGGCGACGCCGATACCCGGGTAAATCGGATTCTCTGGGATGCCTGCTGTGTACTGGCTGAAGTCGAAGTTCTGCAACTTCTTGCTGTAAATGTAGGTGTCAAGGCTCTTGTAGAAGTAGGCCGCCGCAACATAAGCCTTGGTACCGAAGTACTTCTCGTAGCTGAGGTCGAAGGCCGTGGCCTTCCACGGGTCCAGCTTGGGGTTGCCGCCGCTGCCGTTGATCGAGCGCTTACCGGTCGAGTCGGGTGCATCACTGACGCCGACTTCAAGCGATGCGCGCATCTGGTCGACGCGCGGGCGGGCCACTTGCTTGGCCAAGGCCACGCGCACGGTCTGGTCGCCCGCCAGGCCGAAGGCCAGGTTCAGACTCGGCAGCACATCGGTGTCTGACTTACCGATGTTTACCAAGGCGGGGTTGCCGTTATTGACTAGGCGAACTGCCTCGGAAGACTGCTTGGTGTTTTGCACCTGCACGCCGACGTTGCCACGCACGTTCACGCCGCCCCAGTCAGCATCAATGTTGCCCTTGAGGTAAGTCGTCGTGGTCTCTTCGCTCACGTCCCAGGACTTGGCAACCAAGTACGCAGCGCCAGTGGCGCTGGGCGCGAAGTCCATGTAGCGACCGACAGCACCGGGCACGTTCCAGGACGCGATGTTGCCCAGGCCGGCAAAGCCGAGACTCACAGGGCCGTACTGCAGGTCGGCCGCGATCGGCGTCTCGCCGCCGACCACGGTTGACTTGACATTGATGCCACCCTCGGGCTGGCGCTTCTTTTTGGCGCGGTCAGCGTAGTTCAGGCCGAACTCGATGTCCGACAGGAAGCTGCTCACGGCGGCGGGCGCGGCCATCGAACCCGTAACGCGGATGCCGGTCAGCTCGTCTTCCACCTTGGGCACCTTGCCGTAGCCCGAGCCGTAGATCGTGCCGCGCAGCTTCAGGTTGGCGGGGTCGTTGTAATTGTTGGTCAGACCGATCCGGCTGAAGTCGTCGCTGTTGAACTTGAGCGTGGCCGTGTCCAGGCGCGGCGACGGGGTCAGCTGCGTGTTGTTCTCCAGGCTGAGTTCGTCTCGGTTGGCCTTGGAGTAGTTCACGTCCGCCACCACCGAGACGGGGCCAAGCTTGAACTTGTTGTTCCAGCCGATCGCATCGATCTTGTCTTCACGCGCGTTGTACATGCCGCGCACCAACGGGTACACGTTGGTCAGCGTCGTGCCGGTGATGGTGCCGTTGGCGTTACGCGTGGTGTTGGAGAAGACGCAGGTCGGCGTGCAAGGGTAGCTGCCGTTGTAGACCAGGTTCATTTCCAGCTGATTGGCGGTGTCTTCCTGCTCGGCCTTGGAGTGGAAGATGTCCAGCACGCTGGTCCATTCTTTCGACGGACGCCACTCGATGGTGGCCATCACGCCGTCGCGCTTGGTGTAGCCAGTGCGGCGCAGGGCCTTGATACCCTCTGTGGCGAACGTGTTCGCCGGCAGGCCGACCGATACGTTGTCGGGCAGGATCTTCCAAGGCTCGTAGATGCCGACCTGGTTCTCCTGGATCGGCGTGTCCTGGTGGGCGAAGCCGATGGCGATGCCCAGGGTGCGGTTCGCGAACTGGTCGATGTAGCTGGCGCTGAAGCGATTGCCGTTGGCGTCGGCGTTGGCAGCCGCACCCAGTGAGTTCTTAGACAAACGGCCATTGACCGAGAAGACACGGCTGCCGAAGTTCAGCGGGCGCACGGTCTGCATGTCGAGCGTGCCCGACAAGCCCTGACCGACGAGCGCAGCTTCCGGCGTCTTGTACACCGTTACGCCGCTCAACAGCTCTGACGGGTACTGGTCGAATTCGACACTGCGGTTGTCGCCGGTGCTGACGATCTCGCGGCCGTTCAGCAGCGTCGTCGCGAAGTCGGGCGACAAGCCGCGCACGCTGATCACCTGGGCACGGCCCCCCACGCGCTGGGCCGACAGGCCCGGCAAGCGGGCGATCGACTCGGCGATGCTCACATCGGGCAGCTTGCCGATGTCTTCCGCCGAGACGGCTTCGACGATCGAGGTCGCATTCTTCTTGACGCTGATCGCGCCTTCGATGCCGCGCCGGATGCCAGTGACCGTGACTGTCTGACTGGCGTCGGTGGCTGCCGGTTGCGTTGAGGTCTGGCCCTGGGCCGACCCCATCGCCAGCAACATCGCTGTGGCACCGCCCGCGATCGGGCTCAGGCGGAACAGCGACGCCTTGGCGCGCAGCGTCTTCGAATGGTTTGTCATCAGGTGTCTCCTACAGCGTTCGTTGGATGGGCAAGGCGGGTCGGCCGCTCGAATGCGCACCGCCCAGGGAAATACGTTCGGGCCGACCGTTTGTACCAAAACTAGCTATTTCCATCGTCTTGGGTTAACCCTTGGTGTTGCGAGAGAGCCACCCTGGGGCGAGTGCAACCCGCTATGAAAATCAGTGAAAACACCAGTTTTCGAGCTCAAGACGCACCAGGACAGTGCGGCCAAGATGTAGTCAAACTACGGCTTGCTCTGGAAACCGGCTGCAACCATGATGGCGTCGTTTCAGCCAGGATGTGTGCCCATGCGCGTGCTTGCCTCCTTCCTTCTTTTCATCGCCACGGGCTGGGCGCAGGCCGCGCCGTCCGCCGGCCCACGTCACGTGCCGTCGCCCGACTGGCGCGACCAGATCATCTATTTCGTCGTCACCGATCGCTTCGCCGACGGCGACCGGCGCAACAACGACCAGGGCGCCGGCGAGTACGACCCGAGCCGCAAGGACCGCTACAGCGGGGGTGATCTGGCGGGCCTGACGGCGCGCCTGCCCTACATCCGCGGTCTCGGCGCCACCGCGCTGTGGATCACCCCGCCGGTGGCCAACCAGTGGACCGACCCGGTCGGCGGCTACACCGGCTATCACGGCTACTGGGCCGAGCACTTCAAGAAGGTCGACAAACACGTCGGCACACTGGCCGATTACCGGCGCCTGGCCGACACTCTGCACGGCGCAGGGATGTACCTGGTGCAGGACATCGTGCTCAACCACACGGGCGACTTCTTCGACTACCGCGGGGGCTGGGACGCCGCCGACCCAACGCGCTTCTACACCCGCAACCTGAAGGCCAAGCCGGTTGCAGCGCCCTCGCAGCCGCCCTTCAATCTGAACGACCCGCGCATCCCGGCCCACCGTCGCGCCGGCATCTATCACTGGACGCCGCCGGTCAAGGACTACACCGACCCGGTGCAGGAGCTGACCTTCCAGATGGCCGGGCTGGACGATCTGAACTCGGAGAACCCGCGCGTGCGCCGGGCCCTGCGCGACAGCTACGGCTACTGGATCCGCGAGGTCGGTGTCGATGCCTTCCG
This sequence comes from Burkholderiales bacterium, assembly GCA_031379365.1. GTDB lineage: Bacteria > Pseudomonadota > Gammaproteobacteria > Burkholderiales > Burkholderiaceae_C > CADEEN01. The sequence goes on along the minus strand of JANNFB010000279.1, from coordinate 8,954 downwards.
CGTCGACACCGCCTTCTATGTGCCGACCGATGCGATTGCCGACTTCCTGTTCAGCACGGACAAGAAAGCGCCAGGCATCGTGCAAGTGGCGCGCCTGACCGGACGGCGCCACTTCCATGTCTTCGGTGAAGGCTTCGGCATCGACAAGCCCTTCAGCGATGCCAGCGCGGTCAAGATCGAGCGCTACATGACAGGGCCCGGCGGCCGGCCGCTGATGCCCGGCATGATCAACTTTCCGCTCTACGGCACGCTGGGTGATGTGTTCGCGCGTGGGCGGCCGACGGCTGAGCTCGGCTGGCGCATCGGCAACATGATGAGCACGCACGCCCGGCCGCACCTGATGCCGAGCTTCATCGACAACCACGATGTCGACCGCTTCCTGGCCGGCGGCAGCATGGCGGCGCTGAAGCAAAGCCTGTTGGCGATGATGGCCCTGCCGGGCATCCCCACCATCTACTACGGCACCGAGCAGGGTTTCACCGAACCGCGCGGCGCCATGTTCGCGCGTGGCTACGGATCGGGCGGCCGCGATCGCTTCGACACTGACGCGCCGCTGTACCGGTTCATCGCCGAAGCCAGCGCCTTGCGCCGCGCGAACAAGGTGCTGTCGCGCGGCACGCCCGTGGTGCTGCGCGGCAATAGCGCTGGCGCCGGCGCGCTGGCCTGGCGCATGGATTGGTCGGAGCAACCCAAGGCTCCGGCCCTGGTGGTCTTCAACTCGGCCGAGCGCCCGGCCCTGCTCGACCACCTCGACACCGGCCTGGCCCCGGGCACGCTACTGAAAGGCCTGTTTGGCATCCACGGCACACCGGCCGACTTGGTGGTCGACGCGCAAGGGCGCGTGACACTCACGCTGGCCCCGCGCAGCGGTCAGGTCTGGCAAGCGGGTGCGCAGAGTGCGGCGGCCGCCCCGGCGCGCACGGCCATCGCGATTGAGGCCTTGTCGGCCAGCGTCGTCAGCGATGACTTCGACGTGCGCGGCAGCGCGCTCGGCGCAGCACGGGTGCAACTGGTGGTCGACGGCGCGCTCGAGCCGGTGCAATCCGTCGATGTTGCGGCGGATGGCCGCTGGCAAGCCCGCATCGACACCTCGGCCATGGTCGACGCGGCGGTGCGGCACAGCCTGGTGGCCTGGGACGCGGCGCGCGGGACGGCCTCGGCCAGCCAAGGCTTTCGCGTCGAACGCGCCTGGCGCGTGCTGGCCGACATCGCCGATCCGGCCGGTGATGACCGCGGCCGCAGCGGGCGTCTGCTCTACCCGACCGACCCGAGCTGGGGCGCCAACCGCCAGATGGACCTGCGCCGCGTCAAGGTGTCGGCCGCCGGCGGTGCGCTGCGGCTGGATCTGACGACCGCCAATGTCACCACGGTCTGGAGTCCGCCCAACGGCTTCGACCATGTGGCCTTCACCGTCTTCATCGAACTGCCCGGGCAGGACGGTGGCAGCCAGGTGATGCCCAAGCAGAACGGCCTGCTTCCCGAAGGCATGCGCTGGCACCGTCGGCTGCGCGTCGGCGGCTGGTCGAACGCGCTCTTCAGCCCGGTCGGCGCATCCACCAACGACGAGGGCACGCCGCTGGCGACCGCCGCGCAGGTCGTCACCGATGCCGCGAGCCATACTGTCAGCCTGATCCTGCCTGCCGCCGCGCTCGGTGGCCTGCGCTCTCTGGCCGGCGTCAAGCTCTACATCACCACCTGGGACCACGATGGCAACTACCGCGCGTTGGTGCGTGACAGCGCGCCCTATGCCATGGGCGGCGGCGACCCGGCCGCCGAGGCCCTGGTGATGGACGAGACGCCGGTGATCGTGCTGCCCTAGTGTCGGCACGCAGCGCAGCCCCGCCTGTCGGCCGGCAGGCCAGCGCCGGCCTGCCGGCCGCCCCGGTGCCGCCGCGCCTGCTCGGGGTGGCCACGCCACTGTTCATCGAGCTGTGCCTGGGCATCGGCGTGGGCGTCATCGGTACGGTGTTGGCGGCGCGCCTGAGCGATGCTTCAGGAGCGGCCTTCGCCCTGGCCAACCACGTGGTGGGCATGCTCTTCATCTTGTTCCGCATCGTCGGCGCCGGCGTCAGCGTGGTGGTGGCGCAAAGCCTGGGGCGCGGCCAGCGTGCGCAGGCCGACGCTGTGGCCCTGGCCACGCTCGGTGCGGCCACCTGGATCGGCGCCTTCACCGCATTGGTGGCCTGGGCCGGTGCGACGCCCTTCCTGCAATGGCTCAACGCCCCGGCCGATGTGTTGGCGCTGGCGGCACCGCTGTTGCGCTGGCTCGCACCCGCCATGTTGTTCGATGCCTGGAACGCCACCCAGGCCAGCGTCATGCGCGCCCATCTGCGCGGCGCCGATGTGCTGCGCGTGATCGCGGTGATGCATGCCAGCCACCTCGCTCTGGCCTGGTTGCTGATGCATAGCGCCGGGCCCTTGCCGCCGCTGGGTCTGCCCGGCTTTGCGATTGCCCTGGCCATCAGCCGCGCGCTCGGCGTGCTGATGCACCTGTGGCTGTGGCAGGTGCGCTTGGGCCTGCGCCCTTCGCTGGCGGACGCCTGGCGCCTGCGCCGCGCCGAGCTCGCAGCGGTGCTGCGCATCGGCACGCCCGGCGCTGCCGAGGCCATTGCCTACCGCCTGTGCTTCATGGTCAGCATCGCGGTGGTGGGCACGCTGGGCGCGCCCGCGCTGGCGGCCCATGCCTACGCCTCGCAAGTTACCTACGCGGTGTTGCTGGCCGGCCTGGCCACCGGCCTGGCCGTCGAGATCGTGGTCGGCCACCTGATCGGCGCGGGCGACCTGCATGCCGCGCATCGCCTGGTGCGCCGCGCCCTGGCGGCGGGACTGGTGACCAGCGTGGTCGCTGCCGGCGCGGCCGCGCTGGCAGGGCCGTGGTTGCTGGCGTTGTTCACGCAAGACCCACAGATCCTGGCCCAGGCCGCCGTCCTGCTGTGGTGGACGGTGCTGCTCGAACCCGGCCGCACTTTCAACCTGGTGGTCATCAATGCGCTGCGCGCCGCGGGCGATGCACGCTACCCGGTGGTGGTCGGCGCCGGCTCGATGCTGGTCGTGCTGGCGGGGGGCAGCTGGCTGCTCGGCGCGCACCTGGGCCTGGGTCTGGTGGGCGTCTGGTGGGCCTACGCCGCCGACGAGTGGCTGCGCGGCTTGCTGATGTGGCGGCGCTGGGCGCGGCTGGGCTGGGTGCCCCATGCGCGCGAAGTGCATCGGCGCCTGCGCCGCGCTGCGGTGTCGTCCTAAAAGGGCAAACGGGTGGACAGCGCGGGCAAGTGCCGCGCACCACCCACCAGGCGTTGGTCGTGGCGGTAGTTGTCGTTGGGCCGCAGCACCCAAGCAGGGCGGTGGAACCGCCGCTGAAGGCCCGCGGCGATGGCATCGAAGCTGTGGGCTTCGACGCCATTGCTGTCGAGGTGCACGGCGCCCGACACCGGCGAAGCGACCAGGTCGAGCAGGGCCTCGGCGGTGTCGGCCATGAAGGAGCAGGCCGGTCGCCAGACGCGACTGGCCGCGACACAGCCCTCGCGGGCCTGCCAGGCATCGAGCTGGGCCAGCATGTTGTTGCCTTGTGCGTCGGCGTCGATCTGCCAGCCAATGCGCGCGACGCTGGCCTGCGGATGGACCGCCAGGACGGCGTCCTCACACGCGATCTTGCTGCGGCCGTAGTCGTCCTGGGCCGTGCGCGTGTCATGCACGGCGTGCGGCCCGTCGGGCAGGTGATGAAACACCATTGCCGTGCTGGTGAACACCATGGGCAGGCCGTTGGTCGCGGCATGCAGTGCCAGCAGCGCAGCCCAAGCGGCGTCGCCCATGGCCAGGTGAGCGATGCCTTCGGGTCGGCAGTGCGCCAGCCACGCAGCGGCGGTAGCGGTGTCCTGTGGCGGCACACGGCTGCGGTCCCAGCCCACGACCTGCCAGCCGCGCCTTGCCGCGGCCTGCCCCAGCTTGGGCGCCAGGGTCCCGTTCAAGCCGGTCAGGAGCAGGCGCATGCGGGGTCGCTCAGCGTGGCGGGTAGTGAAAGTACACACCGGTTACCGGCCCCGCAGATGGGGAAAAGTCGCGCTGTCATGGGGTCTTGCCCTCTGCTAGAGTGGCTGCGTAATCAAACTACACGGATGCTGCGTGCAAACGGTGACAGGCATGGAGCAAGGTTTCCCCAGGCTGTTGGGTGATGTCGGCGGCACGAACGCGCGCTGGGCATGGCAGTCGGGCCCGGGCGCGGCGCTGGACCACGGCCGCACGCTGCCTTGCTCGGCATTCGCTGGCATCGACAGCTGCATTGCCGAGTACCTGCGCCTGGAGTCGCTGCCGAGCCCCCGCCGCGCGGCCTTCGGCATCGCCACGGCGATCACCGGTGATCGGGTCGAGATGACCAACCACCACTGGCGCTTCTCCATTGCCGCGCTGCAAGCCGGTCTCGCAGTCGAACGCCTGTTGGTGCTGAACGACTTCGAAGCCTTGGCGCAAGCGGTACCTGGATTGGCGGCGCCGGACATCCGCGCCGTCGGCGGCGGCCGGGCCGCGCCCGGCGCCAGCCTGGCCGTGCTCGGTGCCGGCACAGGCCTGGGCGTGTCGGGCTTGGTGAGCGATGGCCATGGCGGCTGGTCGGTGGTGGTGGGCGAAGGCGGCCATGTCACGCTGCCGGCGAGCACGCCGCGCGAGGCCTCCGTGCTGGCCGTGCTGCGCGAGCGCTTCGGTCATGTGTCGGCGGAGCGCGCCTTGTCAGGTCCAGGCTTGGTGAATCTGTACGACGCGCTGTGCACGCTCGACGGCGAAGCGGCAGACGCCCTGGAGCCGGCCGACGTGATGGCGCGGGGCATGGCCGTTGGCGCCGATCACGACGCGCATTGCCATGAGGCCTTGAGCACCTTTGCGGCCATGCTCGGCAACGTGGCCGGCAACCTGGCGCTGACGCTGGGCGCGCGCGGCGGCGTGTACATCGGCGGCGGCATCGTGCCGCGCCTGGGTTGCTTCTTCGACGACCTGCCGTTCCGCGCCCGCTTCGAAGACAAGGGGCGCTTTCGCGCCTACCTCGAAGCGATCCCGTGCTGGGTCATCGTGGCCGACGCGCCCGCCTTGACGGGCGCGTCTCGCGCGCTCGACCGCCTGGGCTGAGCGCCCGCCAGGCCACCGCGTTCGATGGTTCCCACGTACGACAGCCCGCGCCTGCTGGCCGACATCGGCGGCACCTACGCCCGTTTTACGCTGGAGACGGCGCAAGGCCTGTTTGCTCACGGCGCCACCTTGCGCTGCGCCGACCATGTCGACTTCCATGCCGCCGTGAGCACCTACTTGGCGACGCTGCCGCCGGGCCGCATCCAGCACGTGGCCGTGGCCATCGCCAACCCGGTCGAAGGCGACGAAGTGCGCATGACCAACTACCACTGGAAGTTCTCGATCGAGCAGATGCGCGAGCGCCTGGATTTCGAGACCCTGGTGGTGGTGAACGACTTCACTGCCCTGGCCATGGCACTGCCGCGTCTGAGCCCGGACGGCAAGCGCCAGGTCGGCGGCGGACAGGCCCGCGAGCGCAGCGTCATCGGCGTCATCGGGGCTGGCTCGGGCCTGGGCATGTCGGGCCTGATCCCGGCCGACGACGGCTACATCGCCTTGGGCACCGAGGGCGGCCACACCAGTTTCTCGCCGCGCGACGAACGCGAGCTGGCGATCCTGCAGCACGCCTGGAAGACGATGTCGAGCGTCTCGCGCGACGCCGGCGGGCATGAACACGTGAGTTTCGAGCGCCTGCTGTCCGGGCCGGGCCTGGAGCTGATCTACCGCGCTCTGGCGGAGCGCGCCGGCGTGCGCGCTGCCACCGGTCTGTCGGCACCGGAGATCACGCAGCGCGCACTGGCGGGCAGCGACGCGGTGTGCGTTGAAACCCTGGACACGTTCTGCGCGGTGCTCGGTACTGCCGCTGGCAATGCGGCGGTGACGCTGGGCGCATTGAGCGGCGTCTACATTGGCGGCGGCATCGTGCCTCGGCTCGGTGCCTACTTCGATCGCTCGCCGTTCCGTGCCCGTTTCGAAGACAAAGGGCGCTTCTCGGCCTACCTGGCGCAGATCCCAACCTGGGTCATCACCGCCAATGACGCCACCTTCCAGGGCCTGTCGGCGATCCTGACAGCCCAGCTGCGCAACTTGCAGGGCGCCGACGCCTCGGCCATCCTGGGGCAGATCCAGCGCGCGCGCGGTGGCCTTTCGCCCGCCGAACGCCGCGTGGCCGACCACGTACTGGCCCACCCGCGCTCCATGCTCAATGACCCGGTGGCCGAGATCGCGCGGGCAGCACGGGTCAGCCAGCCGACCGTGATCCGCTTCTGCCGTTCGATGGGCTGCGAGGGCCTGTCGGACTTCAAGCTGCGCTTGGCCTCGGGCCTTTCGGCCACGGTGCCGCTCACGCACACCCAGGTCACTGGCGAAGACTCGACGCTGGAACTGGGGACCAAGGTGCTCGGCAACACCGCGTCAGCCATCCTGCAAGTGCGCGACCACCTCAATCGCGACAGCATCAATCGCGCCATCACCCTGCTCACCGCGGCGCGGCGCGTGGACTGCTTCGCTGCCGGCTATGCCGGCGCCGCCGCCCTGGATGCGCAATTCAAGCTACTGCGCCTGGGGCTGCCGAGCGCCCTGCACACCGATGCGCGGGCCCAGTCCATGGCCGCCCAGTTGCTCGGGCCGGGCGACGTGGCCCTGGTCATCAGCAGCGGCGGGCGCAAGCCGGAGCTGCTGGCGGTGGCCGATGCAGCGCGCGCGCGCGGCGCCAGGATCGTCGCGATCACCGCGGGTCAGTCGCCACTGGCCCGCAAAGCCGATGTGACGCTGATCGTCGACCATGTGGAAGACGCCGAGCTGCACTTGCCGATGATCAGCCGCATCCTGCACCTGCTGATGGTCGACATCCTGGCTGTTGGCGTGGCGATGCAGCGCGACCAGCCGCTGGCGCTGGTGGCCGGCAGCGAGCTCGATGACGAAGCGCCCCCGGCCGCACGCGGCGCACGCACCCTGGCGCCGGGCGTGAGCGCCGCCACGCCGCTGTCCAAGCTGACCTCGCACAGCCACTGAAGAGCTTTTGTGCCGCCCTGCCTGGGGGCGAAAATAGTGTGAAGCGAGCCGATAGGCCGGATTCTGTGCGGCCGCCGCTCCTTGCGAAGCACCGACCGTGACCGCCATTCGTCTGGGCCGTCCATTGCTGAACGGCTCGATGCCACCTACCCGCCAGCTCCGCGAGCCACGTCAACGCTGGCCTACTTGGTGTTGCTGCGCGCAGAGATTGCCCGTTTCACCCAGTTCGGGCTTGGCCCGACCTGGGTGGCTGCTCGGTTCGGGCTTGCGCCCGCGTCCCTGCTCACGCAGGGCCCACCCGCTTGCGCGGGCGCCTCACAGAACACCCGCACCGGGTTGCCCTTGCTGACTCGTCTCTGTTGCTCTGATCCTCACCTCGCGGTGGACGGCCGTTAGCCGCTGCGCTGCTCTGTGCAGTCCGGACCTTCCTCCAGTGCAGCCTTTCGGCTCTTGCACCAGCGACGGTCTGGCTTGCTTCACGACGATGATTCTCCCATGCCAGGGTGTTGTGCCGCGGCGCCCTTGCTGCTCGACGCGCCCCTCCGATGCCGCTTGCCTGCGACAACTTCTCCAGTCTGTTCGAGTTCCTGCCCATCGGCGCCTACCGTTCCTCGCCACGGGGCCCGCAGGTGCGCGCGAACCCGGCCTTGGTCGCCCTGAATGGCCATGCCACCGAAGACGAACAACTGGCCCATGCGAGCGACATTGCGACGGAGTGGTGCGTCGACCCGCAGCGGCGCGCTGAGTTCATGCGCTTGCGGGAGCAGGACGGCAGCGGCAAGGGCTTCATCTCTGAAGTCCACCGGCACAAGACGCGCGAGCGCATCTGGATCAGTGAGAACGCCCACTTGGTGAGGGCAGCCGACGGCGCGGTTCAGTACTACGAGGGCACGGTCGAAGAAATCACCACGCGCGCGTGCGCCGAGCAGGCGCTGCGCGAAAGTGAGCAGCGCTGGAAGCTGGCCCTGGACAGCAGCGGCGACGGCGTCTGGGATTGGGACCTGCGCACCGGGCGCGAGACCTACTCCCCGCGCTTCTATGAGCTGCACGGCGACCGCCACGGCGATGTCGATGAGCAGGCTCAAGCTTTCGACGAGCTGGCCCACCCGGACGAACGGGCGCAGATGCAGGCTGACCGCCAGGCCCACTTTGACGGGCGTGCGCCGCGCCACGTCAACGAGCACCGCATCCGCGCCAAGGACGGCAGCTGGAAGTGGGCGCTGTCGCGCGGCCTGGTGATCGAGCGCGACGCTGCGGGCCGCCCGCTGCGCATGATCGGCACCCATGCCGACATCACGGCGCTCAAGCAGGCCGAGGCCCTGCGCCACGAGCGCGACAGCGCCGCAGCCGCCGACTTTGCCAAGACGGATTTGCTGTCGCGCGTCAGCCATGAGTTGCGCACGCCGGTGAACGCGGTGCTCGGCTTCGCCCAGTTGCTCGACCAGGCCGCAGCCTTGAACGAACGCCACCAGGCCTGGCTCAAGCAAATTCTCGTCAGCAGGCGTCACCTGTTCGCCTTGGTTGACGATGTGCTCGACCTGTCGAGTGCGCAAAGCGGCGAGATCAACGTGACCGACAACAGCGGTCAGGGCATGAGCGCGGCGCAGCTGGCGCGCCTCTTCAAGCCCTTCGAGCGCTTCGAGCGCTTCGAGCGCTGAGCACTCGGGCGTGCAGGCGTTTCACCGTGGCACTGCAGCGCGCCGCCACTTTGCCGAGCTGAGGCTCGGAATACACTGCCGGCGCGCAAAGGGCGCGGCAGTTGCAGAGGGGCGGGAATGTCGTCGATCGGGTACATCTTCGGGTTCATCGGTGCGGCGCTCACGGTCGCCAGCTACTTGATGAAAAGCATGATGCCGCTGCGCCTGGTGGCCTTGTCGGCCAACGTCTTC
>JANNFB010000044.1:0-14546 GCA_031379365.1 Burkholderiales bacterium | reverse complement strand
GCGACGAGCCTGTCGTCGGTAATGGCGCCGACCAGCACGCCGCAATCAAACCCTTCCTCGACGAACTTCACCGGGCGATTTGTCACATGCATTTCGGCAGTCAGCTGCGGGCATTGCTCACGCAGCCGAGCCAGCAGTGGGGCCACATGGTATTGGCCCATGTCAATCGTCGTCACCACGCGCAGATGTCCGCGCGGCGCAATATGTTCACCGTTCGCGCGCTGCGTGGCGGCGTGAACGTGGTCGAGGATTTCCCGCGCATCCACGAGCAGGCGTTGGCCCGCCGCCGTCAGACTCATGCTGTGGGAGTCGCGCTGTACGAGCGGGGCGTCGAGGAAAGATTCGAGCTGCTTGAGTTGCCGGCTCAACGTCGGCTGCGTGGTGTGCAGCGAGCGCGCCGCCGCCGAGATGCTGCCGGCTTCAGCAATTCGCACGAAGGCTCGTAGCAGGTTGAGGTCGTCGAGGGCCGCCATACGCGCGGAACATAGCAGCTATTCGCATCAGCCGTCTGCTCAAGACACGCGGACAGTTGTTCAATGAACCCGTGAACAGATTCGACACCGGCACGGCTGGAACCGCCGAACGCTGCAGGAGAGACAAAAAGCGAACTCAACTTTATGACACGTCGGAATCAAGGCGTCGTCCACTTCACCTCAGGAGCCTGATCATGTTTTCCCTCAACCCGAATCTCGGAAACGCCGACCGCACCATCCGTGCCATCACCGCCGTCGCAATGTTGATAGCCAGCTTCACCACCCCCGCGCCCCTGATGGCCGCAGTCGGGCTCGCCCTCACTGGCCTTTACATGATCGGCACGTCGCTGGTCGGCACCTGCCTCGGCTACAAGTTGATTGGTGTGTCGACGTGCCCGATCAAGCAGCGAGGCGCGATCTAAGCGCGAAGCCCCGGATCGACCGACCGCGACCGGGGCGCCTCAGTAGCCGTGGAAGAACCGCTGGACGTCGCGGGGCGCGCGGGTCTTGATTGGAGCACCGACCAAGCTTCACGCTCGATTTCTCCACTTCATTGGACCAACTCATGTTTCGCTCTCTCACGCTCCTGTTGACGATCTTCTTGACGGCCACTGTGCACGCCCAGACTGCTGTACCCCAGTCCAGCGCCATGCCGGACGTGGGCTTTGCCATCATCAAGACATCGCAGGTAGCGGTGGCGCAGGCGTTGCTGGTGCCAGGTGGCAGCATCACCCAGCAGGTGAATTCCAATTTCTCGGCATTCCTCATTAAGCACCACAACGACTACCTGCTGTTCGACACCGGCATGGGCACGCAGATAGATGCTCAGTACCAACAGGGCATGCCCATCTGGTGGCGGCCCTTCTTCAAGTACGACAAGCCCGTGGTCAGTGCGCGCGCCCAACTGGACAAGGCGGGCATGCCCCCTCTTCAGCGCGTGATCCTGAGCCACAGCCACTGGGACCATGCCGGCGGCGTGCTGGACTTTCCGGAAGCGCGAGTGGGCGTCGCCGCGGCAGAGTTGGCACTGCTGCGCAAGCCGAGTACAGGGCCCGGCGGCACCTGGGAGTCCCAGATCAGTGCGGCCTCCACTCAGTGGGAGACCTTGGCATTCCAGCCCGTCCCGTTCAAGGGCTACCCTGAAAGTCTGGACCTTTACCAGGACGGCAAGGTCGTGCTGGTGCCGATGCCCGGACACACACCGGGATCGCTGGGCCTTTTTGTCACCGTGGATTCGGGAAAGGTGTATTTCTTCATCGGCGATGTGGCGTGGACCGTGTCCGCCCTGCAGCAGGGCAAACCGAAGTTCTGGGTGGCGGGCAAGCTTGTCGATGGCGACGCGCACCAGACGCAGAGCACTCTTGAGAAGGTCAGAGCGCTGATGCAAGCCGCGCCGGCCTTGGTGGTTGTTCCCGCACACGACAGCGCGGTGCAGGACGGGTTGGGCTACTTCCCCGCCTGGGTGAAGTGAACTCGCGCAGCCAGACGGCGGTCCGATCTCTCATGCGAAGCCCCATGAAGAACATTTTGCGGATCCTCGCGAGTCTGTTTCACCGACTTCGGCCTGTCAGTGCCGAGGAGCATTACCTCGCGCAGGCGGTCGCTGCGTACGACCTCCAGGTTCGACAGCAAGCCCTCGAGCGAGCACGCCCCTGATGGCCAAATGCGGGGCTTCAAGTTGGCTACCGTAAACCAGTCATCCGAGGCGGGCCAGCAAGGGAAATTCAGAGCGGATCACCACGGGCCGGTTACGGCCGGGTGCTGGTGGTCACGAGTGGCTGCTTCGCGGACACAGAAACTGAAAGAGGTCGGTCCGGGCGACGGGCAGCTTCGGAGAAACCTGACGGGCAGGTTTAGGTCGATCGCCAGCCCACAGGAGCGACGGCTGACCGGCGCCTGACTCTTGTGGTTCGACCGCACCGAACCTGCCCGACGGTGACCCGCCGCTCTCGTTGACATTGCTGACACCCAACTCGTCGACGCGAAAGACAGCAGTGGGTTGGCATGCGGTCTTCGGCCCGCTGGTTAGACCACCGCAAAGCGGTCAGCGAGCGTCGAATTCCAGCGTGTACCGCGCCATGTGTCTCACTTCGTCTCTCTTGCTCATTTTGTACTCTCCATGAATGCACTTTCAGCTTCAGCTGTGGAGTACGTTTTTCGGGGACAAGGTCACGGTCGGAGGCTGGCCGCACGACGCCGCGCAAGCGTCTCCTGCTGGGCCCGCCGCCGGATCAACCCCGACGCAGCGCCCAGACCCCGGCGGCCAGCATCCACACCGACAGCACGCTCACCGCGGCCGCCACGGGGACGACGTCCACCGCGCCGAACGCCGGCAGCAGGAGGCCAACGAGCAAGACCGTGCTCGCCAGGCCCAGGCCCGCCAGCCAGCGCGGCATGCCGCCGCTGCTCAGCGCAGCCACGCACAGCGTGCCCAGGGCAAGCGCCATGAACAGGGCCACGCCCAGCACTTCACCGATGCCGCCGCCGTAACGCGTCACTGCAGTGAAGACGAGTTCGATCTGGCCGCGAGTGGCCGGGTCGGCGGCCGCGTGCGCGGTGGCCAGCGCAGGCATCACCGTCAGCCAGCGCAGGATGCCGATGGCGCGTGCCAGCGCGGAGAGCGCGCCGAAGGCCGCTACGGTGGCCGCCACCGGCCGCTGCAGGCCGCCGAACACCTTGGCGGCCAGGCCGATCATCACCGGTGCAACAAGGATCGAGTACAGCAGGTACACGCCATAGCCCAGCGCGACCATGCCGGCGTTGGCGTGGATCGCGGTGAGCTGCTCGGCCGCGGGCTTGCCCAGCGAGGCGGGCCAGCCGATGGCTGCGCCCAGGATCGCCACCGGGGCGAACGACAGCAGCGCATCGGCGATGAGCAGCGCGCCCAGGCCGCGCGTGGCGCCGTCGGTGGGGGTGGAGGTGTCGAGAGGGCGGCGCTCGGCCGCATGTACGAGGGTGTTCATGGCTGGACTCCGGTTGCGTTGACGAGGGGTTGAAGGGATGGGGTGCAGGGTGAGCAGTACGGGCGGGGTGGCTCAGCGGGCGGCAGCGCCGACCGGCACCACGTGCGCCGCCGGCTGCAGCGCAACGAGTGCAGCGCGCAGCGCCAGGTCGATCGGGGTGGCTGCAGGCAAAGCCAGGATCTCCGGCGTGCTGCCGGCCAGGGCATGCGGCACGGTCCACAGGTAGGCCATCTCGGCCAGCTCGCGCCACATCGGCACCACCAGTCCGCCCAGGCGAATCACACCCCAAGGCATGCCGCCATGCCTGAAGGCGCCGGTCGGGGCCAGGCCGAGCCCGGCCGCGGCGTGTTCGATGCCGGCGAGCAGCTGAGCGCCGCTGAGCGTATGGCCCGCGAAGTGCAGGTTGGCGAAAGCCGGCAGGCCGTGCGCCTGTGCGGCGGTGACGAACGCTCGGGCCAAGTCGGGCAGGTAAGCCCAGGCATGCGGCACGTCCAGGGGGCCCGGGTAGGCCAGCTTGCCCCTGGCCACCGACCTGGCGATGACCAGGTCGAACCAGCTGCCGGCACCGCCGCCGAAGAAATCGCCCGCGCGCAGCACGGTGGCGCGCAGAGTGCCGGCCGCACAGCGTCGCGCCATCTCGACTTCGATGGCCACGCGGATGCGGCCCTTGCGCGTGTCGGCACGCTGCGGCGTATCTTCGCGCAGCAGCGCCGGCATCTGCGTGCCGAAGTTGTAGACGTTGCCCGGCAGCATGAAGCGCGCTCCCAGGCGCTGCGCCAGGTCCATGCCGGCGATGGCCATCGGCATCGCCTCCTGCGCCCAGCGGGTGTAGACCGGGTTCAGCGCGTAGACCACCACCTGCGCGCCAGCGGCCTGCGCGGTCAGGACCTCAGGCTCGCTCAGCGGGGCTTGCACCAGCCGCACGCCAGCAGGCATGCCGGCCGCGGCGTCGCGCCGCACCTGCGCCAGAACTTGCCAGCCAGCGGCGTCGAAAGCCTGCGCGGCGGCCAGGCCGAGCCGGCCGTTGGCGCCGAGGATGAGGACGGTGGGGCGTTGCGAGGTGTTCAAGGGGGTTCTCCGGTGTCGGGGATCGATGAATGCAAGTCTGGACGCCTCAGAGGTATTCGACAATTGCCGCAGCCGGCAAGCCAGATATACACTTTTGCATGGCTGAAAAAAACCTCGAAAGTTTCGACTGGTCGCTGGCCAAGAGCTTCCTGGCGGTACTCGACGCCGGCAGCCTGATGGGCGCCGCACGCCGCCTGCAGGCGCAGCAGCCCACGCTGTCGCGGCACATCGCCGAACTCGAGGCGCAGCTCGGCGTGCCGCTGTTCGAGCGCACCGGCCGTGGCGTCACGCCCACCGCCGCGGCGTTGGCCATCGCCGATGCCGCGCGGCAGATGCAGGACGGCGCCGGCGCGCTCGCCCGCAGCCTGGCCAAGAGCCGCGACGCGACCACGGGCACCGTGCGTGTCACCACCAGCCAGGTGGCCGCCACCTGGATGCTGCCGCCGCTGCTGGCACAGCTGCAGCAGGCCGAGCCCGGCATCGACGTCGAGCTGGTGGCATCGAACCAGCTCACCAACCTGCTGCGCCGCGAAGCCGACATCGCAGTGCGCATGGTGCGGCCACAGCAGGGCTCACTGGTGGCGCGCAAGCTGGCGGACATCCCCATCGTCGCCGCCGCGCACGAGAGCTACCTGGCGCGCGCCGGCACGCCGCGCCGGCCCGAAGACCTGCTCGGCCACCGCCTGATCGGCTACGACCGCGACGAGACCATCGTGCGCGGATTCGCTGGCATGGGCCTGGTGCTGGCACGCGAGCGCTTCGCGCTGCGCACCGACGACCAGGTGGCCTATGGCCGGCTCGTCGCCGCTGGTGCAGGCATCGGCTTCGTGGCGCGCTACAACATCGACCACTGGCCTGGCGTGCAGGTGCTGCTGCCGCAACTGCAAATTCCGCCACTGCCCTGCTGGCTGGCGGTGCACCGAGAGATTCGCAGCAACCGGCTGGTGCGGCGGGTGTACGACTTTCTTGCCGAGGCAATTCCTGGGGCGGTGGCTGGCCCGACAAGCGGCTGAGAGCACAACCCCCATGCGGCGCCCGTGACGCCGCCCCGCAGACCGCGCGTGGTGCGTGCGGGATCACCGCAAACCGCTGGCTCCCAGCTTCTGCCCAGGAGCCACGTTGCCGTGGTCGCCTGTGTGCGCCGACGCTGAGGTGACCCTGATCAGTTGAGTCGGCCAATGCCCGACTGACCAAGCAGGCTGGTGACCTTTGCGCTCAGATGTTCAAACCGCACAGCGGTCAGCAGGGTAAGACGATCGTCGGCACCGCGGGTCAAAAGAGGATCGGCGTCAACAAGCAATAGATCTCGAAGCCGAGCCAACAGACGAAAAAGGTCGTCAGGCCAGCCGTCCAACCCGACGCCCTGCGCATCAGGTCTGCGCCAATGAAACCCGTGAAGGCGAGCGCAGCGGTGAGCTGGAATAGGACCGTGTTGCGCAGCTCGACAGCTGACGTCATCGCGGTCTATTGATCGCCGCCCTAAGCGAGGGGCGCCGCGTGACGAAAGCTCGCCCGCATTCACTTCCGATGTCAGACGAACACGCCTTGTCGCACCGAAGGCCAGCCACTGCATCGCTGTGCCGGCCCCGATGCGAATTGAGTGCGACCGACACGGCTGCTGACCGGCGCATCCATGCTTGGAAGGCAACGCAGCGGCTTCGAGATGCCGAGTGCCTACTATCGACCAAGCAGTCTGGGCTGCCGGCCGCCGGCAACGGGTCGAGCGGCGTCGGTCGTATGTGCGATCTCGCGGCCAGATGGCTGACAACTAGGTTGTGTCGCCCGATACCGGCTGTTCAAGGCTGCCGGCAGCCGGCCAGGCGCCGTCATTGACGACCCGCGGCGTTCGTGCGGCCTGAAAATTATCGTCGCGTGGCGAGCGGCGTTTACCCGTCCTCAAAGCGCACGGGCGTCAGGGGCGCTCGGTTTACCTGAAGCTCGAAGATGTCCGTGCGTGCGTAGTGACCGGCGACGTCGAGCGTGCGTCGCGCCGGCGCGACGCGCGCAACGTCGACCTCTGCATACAGAACGCCGGCCTCGCGGCGCAACGGACCTGCGACGACCTTGCCCGTCGGATCGATCACCACCGAGTCACCGTCATTGATCCATTCCTCTGGATTGGGGAACAGCGCTGCGCGGGCCGGAAAGTCTTGCGCAATGTCACTGGCCTGCAGGGCGGTGCCGCTGCCGACCACCCAGCAGCGGCCTTCGAGGGCGATATGGCGCATCGTGGCGAGCCAGCCGTCGCCACTGTCGTAGGTGGGCGCGACGTAGATCTCCACGCCCTGGGCGTAGAGCGCGTAGCGCGCCAGCGGCATGTAGTTCTCCCAGCAGATGAGGCAGCCGACGCGGCCGGCAGGGGTGTCGACGACGCGCAATCCCGACGCATCGCCCAACCCATGAACCATGCGTTCCGGGTTGGTCGGCATCAACTTGCGGTGCCGGTTGAGTAGCTTGCCGTCGGGGCCGATAACGACGACGCTGTTGTAGAGCGTCCCGCCGCCACGTTCCCGATTCTGTTCGTTGATGCCGCAGACGATCGTCACTTTGTGGGCGTGCGCGGCCTCGCACAGCTCAGTCAGGTCACCGGCACCGACGTCCACGGCGTTGGCGAGCAGGCGTGCGTGCAATTGCCCGATGACAGCGCCATCCCTTCCTGGCGCGAGCCGCCATATCCAGGACGGGTAACCCGGGATGAAAGACTCGGGAAAGACGATCAGGGTCGCGCCTGTCGCAGCGGCTTCGGCGACCCATTGCACAGCCTTCTCGAGGGAGGCGACACGGTCGAGCAAGACCGGCGGGCGCTGAATGATGGCGATCATCGTCATGGTGTCCTTCCAGGGCAAGGGTTGCCCGAAATTCGGAGCATGCGCGTTGCCAAACGACCAGACCAGTCCAGAATCTGAAGCATTGGCGCTGCGGAGACGATGCGATGAAAAACACCTACGGCCAGTTCTGCACCGTCGCCAGGGGCGCAGAGGTGTTGTGCGAGCGATGGACGCCGCTGGTCGTGCGCGAGTTGCTGTGCGGCAGCAAGCGCTTCAACGACCTGCATCGCGGTGTACCGCGAATGTCCACCAGCCTGCTGGCGCAGCGGCTGCGCCGGCTTGAGGAGTTCGGTGTCGTGCGCCGCGATGCCGTCGGCAAGGTCTGGGAATACAGCCTCACCGGGGCGGGCGAGGACCTTCGACCCATCGTCATGGCGCTGGGCCATTGGGGCGCGCGGTGGATCGGCAGCCGCCTGCGCGACGAAGAACTCGATGCCGGCTTGCTGATGTGGGATGTACGCCGATTTGCATGCATCCCCGAGTTCCCGTCGACGCCCGTGGTCATCCACTTTCAGTTCCGCGACGCTCGAGCTGGCGAGCGCGCCTGGTGGCTCGTCGTCGAGGACGGCGTGGCCGACCTGTGCCGCGACGACCCGGGGCGCGAACTGACGCTCGTGGTGGACGCTTCCGTGCGCGCATTGACCGCGGTGTGGGCGGGTGACCGCACGCCTGAGCAGGCTCTTCGATCGCGCGAGATCCGGGTTGACGGGGCGGACCGCGCGGCACAAGACCTATGGCGCTGGCTGGGAACGAGCGCATTCGCGTCGACGCGCCACGCTGCACGACAGATGTCCGTAGGGGGCAGTCTCTGACGCCAGGGCGCGCCCGCAAGGCAGCCCGGCAATTCAATGGCAGTGAGTGTCGCTTAAGGGTCGGCAGCGCCAGTTCGGCCGATCGAACTGCTGACTTAGCGCATTCATCAGATGCCGACCAGCGCGGCGGGATCGTGTGCGGCTGCTTTGGACAATGAACATCTTCTAGTGGCCGTCGGCGCATGTCGGCTGTACTTTGAGACCGGTCGTGGATCCTGCCCGCCTGCACCCTTCCGCTGACCGGCCTGGGTGTGGTGAACCGTTTCATCACCGACCTCGCGGTGATGGATGTGACGCCGCAAGGCGTGAAGCTGGTCGAGATGGCGCCCGGTGTCACCCGCGACGAGCTCCAGCGCAAAACCGGCGTGCCTTTCCACTGATCCGCCGGCACCCGACAAGCTAGGGATCGCGCCCCGCCGTCGTTGCGGCGTGTTACACGAAGGGGCAGAATCCGCTCGCCCGCCGGCATGCGGGGTTCGCCTGCGTGCCGCGCCGGGCCCTCTGGAGGCATTTATGCAATTCCATCCCTTGGCGGCGGCAGCCGCACTATCTTGTGTGCTGGCCGGGCCGGCCCTTGCCCACGAAATCGAGGAAGGCAAGGGCCAGCTCGGGAAAGTCAACTTCGCCAATTCGTGCGACGCCAAGGTCCAGGGTGAGTTGCAGCGCGCGGTGGCGATGCTGCATTCGTTCTGGTTCGACGCCGGCGACAAGGCCTTCCGTCATGTGCTCGAGGACGACCCGGCCTGCGGCGTCGCGACCTTCGGCATCGCGGCGCTGCTGATGAACAACCCGCTCGCCGGCCTGGGCGCGTCGCCAAAGGCCGCCGAGTCCGCGCTTGCGGCGATCGAGCAGGGCCGCAAGATCGGCGCCAAGACCGAGCGCGAGCGCGACTACATCGAAGCCGTCGCGACCTACTACGCCGACTTCGCGAACCGCCCCGAGCGCGCGCGCCAGGCCTCGCGGGCGCAGGCCTTCGAGGCGCTCGCGGCAAAGTATCCGAGCGACGACGAGGCACAGATCTTCTCCGCGCTCTACACCGCGGGGACGCAAGCGCAGGCCGACCAGACCTACGCCGCGTACCTGAAGGCCGCCGCGGTGCTCGAGAAGCAGTTCGTCAAGTACCCCGACCATCCGGGCGTCGCCCACTACCTGATCCACAGCTACGACGCCGCGCCGATCGCGCCGAAGGGCCTGCCAGCGGCGCGCAAGTACGCGTCCCTTGCGCCGGATGCGCCGCACGCGCTGCACATGCCGTCGCACATCTTCACCCGCGTGGGCGCGTGGGCCGACTCCGCCGCCACCAACCGGCGCGGCGCCGATGTGGCCAAGAAGGGCGTCGGCCCCAACGACCTGGTCGAAGCGTTCCATGCCGCGGACTACATGACGTATGCCTACCTCCAACTGGGCCGGGTCGAAGCGGCGCGCAAGGTGCTGGAGGAGTTCAGGGCGATGCCTCGCTCCAACCCGGCGATCTTCGTCGGGCCGTATGCGGAAGCGATGATGCCCGCGCGGGCGGCGCTCGAACGCAGCGACTGGTCTGCGGCCGCGCAGTTGCCGCCGGTCGGCGCGCAGGCCGCCTTCGTTGAGGCGATCACGACGTTCTCGCGCGCACTGGGCGCGGCGCGCAAAGGCGACGCGACGGCCGCCGAGCAGGAGGCGCAGCGCCTGGAGGCGCAACACAAGGCGGTGGTCGACGCGAAGAACAGCTACTGGGCCGGCGAAGTCGAAGTGCAGCGCATCACCGCGGCGGCATGGATCGCCAAGGCCAAGGGGCAGAACGACGAGGCACTGAAACTGATGCGCGCCGCTGCCGACATGGAAGACCGCAGCGAGAAGCACATCGTGACACCCGGACGGGTGTTGCCGGCGCGCGAGTTGCTCGGCGACATGTTGCTCGAGTTGAAGCAGCCGGCCGCCGCGCTGAAGGAGTACGAGCAGTCGCAGGTGCGCGAGCCCAACCGACTGCGCGGCTATGCCGGCGCGGGGGCGGCGGCCGACGCGGCGGGCGAGCGCGACAAGGCACGCCAGCATTACGGCAAGCTGGTCGAGCTGACGCGCGATGCCGACTCGACGTTGCCCGAGGTCACGCGCGCGAAGACCTATCTGGCCGCTCGGTGAAGCCCCAACGGCGAGCGGCACTCGCGGCAGCGGCGATGGTGCTGCTGCTGCGGTCAGCCGGCGCCGTGCAGTCGCAGGACGCCGACGACCAGGCGCTGCTGGCCGACGGCGACTATGCCGCGGGCCTCGAGGCGCTGAAGGTCGGCGACGCGGCCGCAGCGCTGCGGCGCTTTCAGGCCGCCCTCAAGCGCTTCCCGGACGCCGCCGACCTGCACAACGAGCTCGGCTTCGCGCACCGCCAGGTGCGCCAGCTCGACAAGGCCTTCGAGCACTACAAACGCGCGCTCGCGCTCAACCCCTCGCATCGCGGGGCGCATGAGTACATCGGCGAGGCGTACCTCGCAGTCGATGACCTGGCGGGCGCCGAACGGCACTTGAAGGCGCTCGACGGGATCTGCCTCCTGCCCTGCGACGAACAGCGCGATCTGCGACGCTCGATCGCGGCCCACCGCGACAAACCGCGCACTCGCTGAAGTGCGGCCAAGCTGCACCCCGTTGCCAGGAGTGCACGTTGCAGGGGTGCACGCTACAGCTTGCCTTCGACGTCGTTCCATGGAACAAACGACCATAGAGTCGTCAACGCATTTTCCCGCGTGTTCATGCGCAAGGTATTCGGGTGAACCGGCCAGCAGTTCCCGATCGAGTCGCCCGCTTTAGGGGCTCCGTCTCCTGCTCAAGAAAGAGGCAGTGCAGGTTGACCACTGGGTCAGTTCGGTCGGCGTCAACATTGGCCGCGGACCACAGAAGGGCCAACCGGGCAATCCCTATCCCCAATGGAGTAACAAGCGGTTACTCTCGGTCGGGGTAGCCGCAGAGCGACCCGCCGTCGAGGAGGCTGAGTGTCCAACGATTTTCCCGCGCCAGTCCCCGCACCAACCGGCGACACCCAACCACTATGGCGCGACTCTTCTTTGGACCTGCAGAGCGGCCTCGATGTAGTCGAGTTGCACGTCGATGTTGTCCATCCACTAGAGCCCGAGCCGCCCCCAATCGCGCTGGTCACTGAGCGTCGCTAGGCATTCCTGTCGGCGTCGACTTTATGGTGGTAACGCGACCAATAAGGACTGTGGCTTCCGCCCTTCGTGAGGTAGCGGCCACCGTACTTGAGAATCATTGGTTCGACCTTCGTCCTGTATTCCTCGAACTTGGCAGCGTCGGTGATGATTTTTTCGACGATCAAATAGGCGGGCATTGATCTCACTCCCTTTCGGCAGGCAACACCAGTGTTGACTCGGGAATCATCAAGCGGCTCCCTTGGGGATGGACAGGCCAGGGCGTTCGTCATCCCAGGCCATAGCACTGATCCTCCAGCCAGCTGGCGTCGAGATGAACTGCGTCGAGATCATGCCTCGGGCCTCAAACGGGACACCGTTCATGGTGCCTGACTTCGCGTACGCGCTGAAGCGCTGTGCCACGTTGCCGAATACTTCCGTGGTTGCGAAAAGCTCTACCTCGCGGAAGCGCGACAACTCGCCCGCGCGCACCAGTGCCTGACGTGGCTCAATGAACTGGCGTACCGTCGAGATCTCCGGCGTTGAACCGGTGTTCTTAATGAGGAGACCGGACTCAATGAAGAGTGTGTGGATGTTGCTGTAGGGGGGTGCTTCACCCGCCTCGAATGACACGGCACGAAAGAACTCGGCTGTCAGATGATCAAGCTCCGCATTGACGGCGGCGCGGTTCGGCTGGTCCATGTGGTCCTCCCTTGCGGAAGGGCATTCTGAACCTTTGCGCCGCAACCGAAGGCAGTCGGATGCAGCGGTGGTGACCGCTCTGCGACGACAGGCAGGACCGCTCTTGGCCGACCGCCGAAGGCCGACTTTCGGAACTGCTCGCTCCAAACCGGCCGATCAGGCCATGGGCTTGAACGTCAGCAACGTGGCGTCGATTTCGTCCACCGGAGCACCCGGCCATCGACCAAATGCTGTCGGTCGCTTCGCTCGCAGATTGCCGACAGTCGTTTTCCCATGCGAGAGCCTCGGTTCGCTTGGATGCGGCGCCTGGGCCTTGGCCAGCAAGTGGGCGCCACTCACCTTGGCAGCCCCCTTGTCGAAGGTCCAAAGCGGCTGTTCGTTGGCCTGAGCGGCCAACGCGACGTGGAGGCAGTCAGCAAAGTCGGCCGAGCCCTTGCGGAACAGCTGCAGTGCAACCTCGAGTGCTTGCTCCGACTCGAAGCTCAGCTCAGCTGCAGAAAAGAGACTGGACAGCGTCAGGAGCACGTCGTTCTTCCCGAACTCGAAGCTGACCCTCAGCACCCATTCAAGCTCCAGCACGACGGTCACCGGAACGAATAGCGTCCGGCCCTCTCCTACGCAGCGATTGATCAGCCGCGTAGCGGCAGCGAGTTGCGCCACGTCATCCTGGACGATGTAGCGCACCAGAACGGTGGTATCGAGCGCCGCCATCAGCGCCAGGGGCTCCTGTCGTCGACACTGACGCGCTTGCCCTTCGGCGCCTTAAGCATGCCGGCCATGTCGAGGATGGACTTGGTCTTGGCACGAACGATGATGGTGCCGTCGGGCATCATCGACCAGACCAGGCGCGTGCCAGGTTTGGCCTGCACGAATGCCCGGATGTCGGCAGGCACGGTGGTCTGCCCTTTGGCGGTGATGGTGGATTCAGCCATTGCGCACCTCCTTACTTGGAGCGCTGTTGTAATGCAGGCGCTCAGGCCGTGCAGCCCACCTCGGCAACAGGCTGGCGGCGCTTCTGCCGCGCCAAACCCGGGGAGCGGGCGCTGCGGATGTCAGCTCTTCTGGCCACGGAACTTCAGTATTGGGTCGAGAGAACGATCATTGGCGCGGCGAAATTCTGGCGGCTTGGATCGCCGGTCGGGCGCCTATTCGAACAGATTCGCGTGGGTTCCAGCGCGAACAAAGATGACCTGCTCGCCATCACCGGTGCCGCTCAGGCGATAAATCAACAAGAAGTCGCCGCCGACATGGCATTCCCGGTGATCCGCCCACTCGCCCACCAGCGCGTGGCGAGCCACTCCGGGCCGAGTGGCTAGTCGCGGGCGACCAGCAGGAGCATCGCTTGTTTCAGCCGTCTCATGTCGTAGCGGCCTGAGTGGGCGAGCCGGGTCCAGTCCTTGACGAAGGCCTTGGTGCGGTCGGATGCCCTGGGAAGGGCGGCGCGCTTACCGCTTGGCGCCCTTTTCGAGGTCATGGATCAACGCATCCGTTGAAGCGAAACGCGCCCTGCTGATGGCGCGCGCCTCGCGCATCGCGGCGCGCGTGCTGGCGTTCGGTGCCTGCAGCGCGAACGGCAGCTGCTGATCAGTCACCACACGCGTGAGGAAGACGCGCACTGCGTCGGACACGGTGAGCCCCATCGACGCCAATGTTTCCGTCGCTTGGTTCTTGATGCTCTCGTCCAACCTGACATGGACCATAGTCGTTGTGGCCATCACGTGCTCCTTACCTAAACTTGCGATACGTTGCATCTCAATTGAGATGTACGCAGATCATCAGGTCTCGCAAAGGCTTGGTCGAAGACCGCCCAGGCGAGAATGATTTGACTTCCCGAGCCGACCGGTCTAGTCTCGAGCGCATGAAACGCGGACTTGAAGGCGCGGTAATCGCCAACGTAGAACACGCCAAAGAGCATCGAACTGCCCCGCGGGTACGCGGCCGTAGCGAGCGAGCGATGGGTCGTGGCGATACCAAGCGAGCGCTGGTCTGGTGCGGAACCGAACTGCTGACAGAGCGCGGTTTCCAGGTCACCGGCATCGACGAAGTGCTCAAACGCGTCGGCGTGCCCAAGGGTTCCTTCTATCACTTCTTCGCCAACAAGCATGAGTTCGGCGAGGCGGTGATTCAGAACTACGTCGAGTTCTACGCCCGCAAGATGAGCCGGATTTTCGACGACGAGTCGCTGTCCCCCTTGGCGCGTTTGCGCGCGTTTGTCGATGATGCCAAGCGAGGCATGCTGAAGTACGGCTATCGACGCGGCTGTCTGGTTGGCAACCTGGGGCAGGAGCTGGCCAGTCTGGATGACTCGTTTCGCGAACAACTGGAAGCGGTGCTCTTGTCCTGGGAACGGCGAGTAACGGCGTGCCTGGAACAGGCCATCGAGGCGGGGGAATTGGTGCCCGGCAGCGACACGGCAGCGATTTCGCGCTTCTTCTGGATCGGCTGGGAGGGCGCGGTATTGCGCGCCAAACTGACGCGCAACGCTGAGCCGCTTGACCAGTTCGCTGACCTGTTCTTCGCCATGCTGGCCTTTGGCGCGCCAGCGGCCCGCCCGCGCAGGTAGCCCTTGATCGGCTTCTCCGGGTTTTCC
>JANNFB010000216.1:0-15062 GCA_031379365.1 Burkholderiales bacterium | reverse complement strand
CACATTGTTCTCGATCACGACGGCCTCGACCTCGGCCATGCGCTGGCGATCGCTCAGGTACCAGCGCATCACTTCGGCCGGCTTCTCGTAGCTCTGGCTCATCTCTTCGATGTGCGCCTGAAGCTGCTCGGGCTTGGCCTGCAGGTTGTGGGTGCGCACCAGCTCGGCCACCACCAGACCCAGGCGCACGCGGCGCTCGGCCTGGGCAGTGAACAACTCGGCCGGGATCGGCGCCGTGGCGGCATCCTTGACCCCGCGTTGCTTGAGGTCGGCGCGCGCTGCTTCGACCAGGCGCTCGGTTTCACTGTCGACCAGGGCCTTGGGCAGATCGAGCTCGGCGCTGGCAACGAGCGCGTCCATCACGGCGGCCTTGTTGCGGCCCTGCACGCGGAACTTGACCTCACGCTCCAGGTTCTTCTTCACATCGGCGCGCAGGGCCTCGACGGTGCCCCCGGCGATGCCCAGCGAGCTGGCGAAGGCTTCATCGACGGCAGGCAGCGTCTGGGACTCGATCTTCTTCATCGTCACCAGGAAGTCGGCTTCCTTGCCAGCCACATCCTGGCCCTGGTAGTCGGCAGGAAAGGCGACGGGGAAGGTCTTGTTGTCGCCGACCTTCATGCCGCGCACGCCCTTGTCGAACTGCTCGAGCATCTGGCCTTCGCCGATGATGAACTGGAAGGCGTCGGCCTTGCCACCGGAGAAAGGCTCGCCGTCGATCTTGCCTTCAAAGTCGATCGTCACGCGGTCGGTCTCGGCCGCGCCCTCGACGGCCGGGCGCTGCGCAAACGTGCGGCGCTGCTTGCGCAGGATGTCGACGGTCTTGTCGATAGCGGCCTCGCTGACCTCGGTGGCCACGCGCTCGAGCGCGACGGCCGACAGATCGCCCAACTTGACTTCCGGGTAGACCTCGAAGGTCGCGTCGAACGCGATCTGGCCCTCGGCCGCACCGTCCTTTTGCGTGATGCTGGGCGTACCGGCGACGCGCAACTTGGCTTCGTTGGCAGCGTTGGCAAAGGCCTCGCCGACCTTGTCGTTCATGACTTCGAAGTGGACCGAGTAGCCATAGCGCTGGGCGACCACCGACATCGGCACCTTGCCGGGCCGAAAGCCATCGGCCTTGACGGTACGCGACAGCTTTTTCAGGCGCGTCTCGACCTCGCCGTTGATGGTGGTGGCCGCCAGCGTCAGGGTGATGCGGCGTTGCAGCTTTTCAAGGGTTTCGACAGTGACCGTCATGGTGTCATCTCGTGATGTGTAGAGACTCTGGTGCGCGGGGGGGGACTCGAACCCCCACGCCATTGCTGGCGTCAGGACCTAAACCTGGTGCGTCTACCAATTTCGCCACCCGCGCAACGGGTGAAAGCAGTAAACACGACTCCGGGATCGCCAGAAGACGGCCCGCTCAAGGTGCTTGGAACCCGCAATTCTAGCCTGCGTGCGCCGGCTGGCTCTTGCCCGTGAGTCGGGCCGCGGCGGTCAAGCAGGCACCCTGGTTTCGCGCTTGACGCGAAACCAGGCCGCGTACATCGCCGGCAGCGCCAGCAGTGTCAGCGCGGTGGCCACGATCAGCCCGCCCATGATGGCCACCGCCATCGGTCCCCAGAACACACTGCGCGACAAAGGAATCATGGCCAGCACCGCCGCCGCCGCGGTCAGCACGATCGGCCGGAAGCGGCGCACCGCGGATTCCACGATGGCGTCCCAGGTCGGCACGCCGCGCCGGCGATCCTGTTCGATCTGGTCGATCAGGATCACAGAGTTGCGCATGATCATGCCCGCCAGGGCAATGAACCCGAGCAAAGCGACGAAGCCGAACGGGCGATTCAGCAACAACAGCGCGCCCGCGACGCCGGCAATACCCAGCGGCGCTGTGAGCACGACCAGGATGGCGCGCGAGACGCTTTGCAACTGCAGCATCAACAAGGTGAACATGATGAAGAGCATCACCGGCACGCCGGCGGCGATCGAGTCCTGGCCCTTGCCGGCCTCCGCCACTGCACCGGCGATCTGAATGTCGTAGCCAACAGGCAGCCGGGCCTTGAGCTTCTGCAGCTCTGGCCAGACCTGGGCCGTGACGGTCGGCCCTTGCAGGCCCTCGACGACATCACCCTGGATGGTGACCGCGAAGTCGCGGTTCTCGCGCCAGATCACGCCCGGCTCCCAAATGAACTCGGTGCGGGCGATCTGCGACAGCGGGATCGCCCGGCCGCTGGCCGTCGGCAGATAGGCGGCGGCCAGGTCGGTGATTGCGTTGCGCTCGTCGGTCGGTTGACGCAACACAATGTCGATCAGCCTGTCGTCCTCGCGGTACTGGCCCACCGTGATGCCGGACAGCACGGTGCGCGAGGCCAGCGCCAGGCCGCTGCTGGTGACCCCGAGAGCGCGCGCCTTGTCCTGGTCGATGACCAGGCGCAAGACCTTGACCGACTCGTTCCAGTTGTCATTGACACCGCGCATGTTCGGGTTGGCGCGCAAGACTTCCTTGGCTTCATCGGCCCAGGCCCGCACACCCTTGACGTCCGGACCGACCACACGGAACTGCACCGGGTAGGGCACAGGCGGCCCATTGGGCAGCAGCTTGACGCGGCCGCGCACCTCGGGGAACTCGGTAGCGAGCAGCGCCGGCAGGCGTTTGCGCAGCTCTTCGCGCGCCGCCAGGTCTTTGGGCAGAACGATGGACTGGCTCACGTTCGCCGCAGGGAAGACCTGGTCCAGGGGCAAGTAAAAACGTGGCACGCCGGAGCCGATCCAGGCCGTGACAGAGGCCACACCGGCCTCCTGCATCATCCGGGCTTCGAAGCGCCGCGATACGGCATCGCTTTGCTGGATCGTCGAGCCTTCGGGCAACCACAGGTCGACGAGCACTTCGGGGCGGCTCGAATCGGGGAAGAACTGCTGTTGCACCTTGCCCATGCCGACGATGCCCAGTGCAAAGCTCAGCAAGGTGGCGCCAATCGTCAGCCAGCGGTGCTCGACACACCAGTCGACAGCGCGCCGGAAACGCGCATAGAAGGGCGTGTCGAACAGTTCGTGCGCGCCCTCCCCCTGGGCCTTGACGCGAGAGCGCAGCAGCCAGGCGCCAAGGTAAGGCACGAAGTACACCGAGACGACCCAGGAAATGATCAGCGCCGCCGTGGTCACGGCAAAAATCGCATAGGTGTACTCGCCTGTCACCGACTTGGCCAAGCCGATCGGCAGGAAACCGGCGGCAGTGATCAAGGTGCCCGTCAGCATGGGCATCGCTGTCACGTCGTAGGCGAAAGTCGCCGCGCGCACCTTGTCGTAGCCCTCCTCCAATTTGCGCACCATCATCTCCACCGAAATGATGGCGTCATCGACCATCAGCCCGAGGGCAATGATCAAGGAGCCCAGCGAGATCTTGTGCAGACCGATGCCCCAATAGAACATCGTCACGAAGGTGATGGCCAGCACCAGCGGAATCGTGATCCCGACCACCATGCCGGGCCAGATGTCCACACGCAAGGGCTTGGTGTGCAGGCCCAGCGAGATGAAGCTGACCGCCAAGACGATGACCACTGCTTCGATCAGCACGCGCACGAATTCGCTCACCGAGCGGGACACGGCCGCAGGTTGGTCTTGCACCAGGATGGTCTCGATGCCGATCGGCAGGGCCTGCTGGACGGCAGCCACTTCCTTGCGCAGCGCATGCCCCAGGCGGATGATGTCGCCACCCTTGGCCATCGACACCCCGAGCGCGATCACCGCCTTGCCCTGATGCCGCACCTTGATGGCCGGCGGATCGACATAGGCGCGCTTGATGTCGGCGATGTCGGACAGCTTGAGTACGCTGGCCGCACCGGTTGTGGCGTTGACGCCGCGGATCGGGAAACGCTGCAGTTCCTCAACCGAGTTGAACTGGCCGCCGATGCGGACCTGCAGGTTCTCGGTGCCGGCGTTGAGCAGACCCGTGCTCTCGACCGCGTTCTGCGCGCCGAGTTGGGCAATGACCTGGTTCAGGTCCAGGCCGAGCGTGGCCAGGCGCTTGTGCGAGATCTCGACGAAGAGCTTCTCGGGTTGCACCCCGAACAGCTCCACCTTGGCCACATCGGGCACACGCAGCAGGCGCTGGCGCACGGCATCGGCCTGTTGGCGAAGTTCCTCGTCGCTGAAGCCGTCGGCCGACAAGGCGATGATCGAGCCGAACACATCGCCGAAGTCGTCGTTGAAGACCGGGCCGACCACGCCCGCCGGCAAGGTGTTGCGGATGTCGCCAACGCGCTTGCGCGCCTGGTACCAGCTGTTGCTGACTTCCTTGGGCGGGGCGCTGCCGGTGACCTGCAGGATCGTCAACGACTCGCCAGGCTTGGTGTAGCTGCGCTGGACCTCGGCATAGGGGACATCCTGGAGCGCCCGCTCGATCTTGGAGGTCACCTGTTCGGCCATTTGCTCCGCCGTCGCGCCCGGCCAGAAAGCCTGCACCACCATGGCGCGAAAGGTGAACGGCGGATCTTCATCCTGGCCCAGTTGGAAGTAGGCGGCAAAGCCCAACACCATCAGCACGACCATCAGGTAGCGTGTGAGGGCCGGGTGCTCCAGCGCCCAGCGGGAAACGTTGAAGCGCGAAGGCGGTGTATCGACGGGAGTCATGTCGTCGTCCTGTTCAGCGCGACGCCGCGCTGGCCGCCGCGGTCGCCACCGGCGGCGCACCGTAGAGCGCCACCTTCTGGCCGGGTGAAAGGACGTGCACGCCCGCGCTCACCACCTGCTGTCCGGCAGCCAGGCCGCCAGCGACGAGGATCAGATTACCCTCGGCGCCCACGACCTGGATGGCCTGCGCTCGCACCGTCATCGTGGCTTTGTCGAGCAGCCACACCTGGCTCTTGCCTTGCTGCTCGAACACGGCCGACAAAGGCAGCTTGATGACCCCGGCCACCACCGGCAGCGCCAGCGACACCGTGGCGGTCTGGCCCAGACGCACGGCGGCAAGGCCGATGTCGGCCTTGACAACGAAAGTGCGGGTCGCCGGGTCGGCCGCAGCTGCCACCTCGCGCACGGTCGCAGCGATCGGTGCACCGTCCTTGCCCCACATCCGCACCTGGACGGCACCGGCCCGCCCCTGCAGTGCGCGCAGGCCGTCTGCCTGGTCTTCGGGCACGGAGAACACCACGTCACGCGGTCCGTCCTGCGCAACACGGAGAACCGTCGCGCCCGAGGACAGCACGGCACCGGGTTCGGCTTCGACGGCCGTGACCACCCCGCTGACATCGGCCACCAGCGTGCTGTAGCGCGCCTGGTTGCTCTGCACACCCGCCTGCGCCTGCGCCTGCTCGAGTTGCGCCAGCGCCGACTTCAGGGTGGTTTCGCGACGCTCGAGTTCTGCGGTGCTGATGAAGCCCTGATCACGCAACTCCTTGAAGCGCTTGAAGTCGGCTTGGGCCTGATCGTGGTTGGCTCGCGCCGCCTGGACCGAAGACCGTGCGGCCTCCTGGCCCAGGCGCAAGTCCAGCGGGTCGAGGCTGGCCAAGACTTGCCCCGCCTTGACGCTGTCGCCCAGGTTGGCCGGTCGGCTGACCATTTTGCCGCCGACGCGAAAGCCCAGACGCGACTCGACCCTCGCCCGCACGTCACCAGCGTAGTCCACAGAACCGCCGGTGGCGCTCGAGGTGACGGTCAGTGTGCGCACGGCACGCACTGGCTCGGCCGGCGGCGCCGGCTTGGTACACGCCGCCAAGGTGACGGCCAGGGCAAGCGCCGTCAGTCCGCCCAGCCGGCGCTGAAAACGGGCGTCGCGGACGGATTGGAGCAAGGGGTGAACGGGCATTTGGGAGACCTCTTGAGGGGGCGCGGCGTCGGTCGTTCTCGGCACATCGGCGAGCGACCCAACCGCTACTGACTGACTGGTCAGTAATGTATTCACGGGTCCGCCGCTTGTCAATCGTGCGTCGGCCGCCGGCCGGCACAGCCCCCGCTGCTTGTGGACAACCGAGCGAGCCCGGAACCGGCGACACAATCACGCCCTGTGAGCATCGATCACTACGAGAACTTCCCGGTCGCATCGTGGCTGTGCCCGCCCGCATTGCGCCCAGCGATCGCTGCGATCTACCACTTCGCGCGCACCGCCGACGACATCGCCGATGAAGGCGATGCCGGTGCGGCCGCCCGCCTGGCCGATCTGGCGGCCTACCGGCAAGCCCTGCTGCAGGCGGCCGCCGGGGGCGACAGCTCCGGGCGCTGGCAACACATAATTCAGCCCTTGATCGCGGTCATCGTGCAGCACCGCCTGCCGCTCGCGCCGCTGACCGATCTGCTGAGCGCTTTTGTCCAGGACACCGGCAACCCGCTCTACCCGGACCGCCCCGCCTTGCTCGACTACTGCGCGCGCTCGGCCAATCCAGTGGGGCGCTTGCTGCTGCACTTGGTCGGCGTTCAAGACAGCCGCGCAGTCGCGCAATCCGATGCAGTCTGCAGTGCACTGCAGTTGATCAACTTCTGGCAAGACCTGTCCATCGACCTGCCACGCGGCCGCATCTACGTCACCGCAAGCGACGCCGCGGCCTTTGGCCTCGATGCACTGCAGCTTCGCGCCGGCCAGGACAGCGACGCCAGCCGGGCCCTGGTGCGCTCGCTCGTGGGCTGGGCCCGCACGCTGATGCTCAGTGGCGCGCCCCTGGTGCACCGGATGCCCGGGCGCATGGCCTGGGAGCTGCGCTTCGTCGTGCAGGGCGGTCTGCGGATCCTGGAAAAGATCGAAGCCGCGAACTGCAACGCCCTGTCACGGCGGCCGACCCTGCGCCAACGCGACTTCGGCCCCCTCGCCTGGCGCGCAATGCGCATGAAGGACACTGTTTTCAACAAGGCGGCACTGAGCCCATGACCCCTGAGCAATATGTGCAGGACCGCGCCGCGAAGAGTGGTTCGTCGTTCTACTACGCGTTTCGTTTTCTGCCGCCACCGCAGCGTGCCGCCATCACGGCGTTCTACGCGTTTTGCCGCGAAGTCGACGATGTCGTCGACGAGGTCACCGACCCCGGTGTTGCAGCCACCAAGCTGGCCTGGTGGCGCAAGGAAGTCGGGGGTGCCTTCGCCGGCCAGGCCAGCCACCCCGTCATGCACGCCTTGATGCCGCACACCGCTGCCTTCGGCATCGAAGCGCGGCACCTGCTGGCGGTTGTCGAAGGCTGCGAAATGGATCTGCAGCAGAACCGCTTTCTCGATTTCGCCGGGCTGGCGCACTATTGCCACCTTGTCGCGGGCGTGGTCGGCGAGGTCGCGTGCAACATCTTCGGCCGCGGCCAGGCCGCGACGATCGAGTACGCCCACCGGTTGGGGTTGGCGATGCAGCTGACCAACATCATTCGCGACGTCGGCGATGACGCGCGACGCGGACGCATCTACCTCCCACTCGACGAACTCAAGCAGTTCGACGTCAAGGCCAGCGAGTTGCTGGCGCGCGCGGCGCCATGGGGCTACAGCCCCCGCTTCTTGGCCCTGATGCGCTTTCAAGCCGAGCGCGCCCACCGCTGTTACGAGCAAGCGCTGGCGCTGCTGCCAACGGTCGACCGTCGGCAACAGCGGCCTGGCCTGGCCATGGCCGAGATTTATCGCACCCTGCTGCGCGAGATCGAGCGCGACAACTTTCAGGTGTTGCACCAACGTGTCGCGTTGACACCGCTGCGCAAGGTCTGGATCGCCATGCACACCCACTGGCGGGAGCGCTGAAGGCCGTGGCGCGACGAATTGCCGTGGTCGGCGGCGGCTGGGCTGGTCTCTCAGCAGCCGTCGCAGCCACATCGGCGGGCGAGCACGTGACGCTGTTCGAGATGGCTGCGCAGTTGGGCGGCCGCGCGCGGCAAGTCGAGCACAGTGCCGACTTGACCCTGGACAATGGCCAGCACATCTTGATCGGCGCCTACCGCGACACTTTGGCGCTCATGCGCCGCGTTGGCGCTGAGCCGGACCAATTGCTGCTGCGCCAGTCCCTGGCCCTGGTGGACGCTGCCGGCCAAGGCTTGCGCCTGAAGCGGGGCCCGCCCGCGCTGGCCTTTGCAGCGGCTGTCCTCGGCCGCCGCGGCTGGTCGGTCGGCGAGCGAGTCGGGTTGCTCGCTGCAGCCCTGCGGTGGCGGCTCAACGGCTTCCGGGCTCCGCCCGAGGCGACGGTCGCCGAGCTGACGCGCAAGCTGTCGCCACGCATCCTGAGCGAGTTGATCGAGCCCCTGTGCGTGGCGGCCCTCAACACGCCAGCGGCGCAGGCCAGTGCCAGCGTCTTCCTGCGCGTACTCCGTGATGCCTTGTTGAGCGGTCCAGGCTCGGCTGACCTGTTGCTGCCGCGTGCCAGCCTGTCCGAGTTGCTGCCGGCCCCAGCGGCGCGCTGGCTTGCCCACGCCGGCGCCGAGCTGCGTTGCAGCAACCGAGTCATGGCGCTTGCGCCGCAATCCGGCGGGTGGCGCGTTGATGGTGAGCCATTCGACGCCGTCGTCCTGGCCTGCACGGCCCACGAGGCGGCGCGCCTGTGCCAGGCCCCTGCGCCGCGCTGGGCGGCGTTGGCGCATGGCCTGGACTACGAGCCGATCATCACGGTCTACCTGCGCAGCCGCGGCACGCGCCTGGCCGAGCCGATGACGACCTTGGCGGGCGGCGATGACGCCCCGGCGCAGTTCGCATTCGACCTCGGCGCCATCGACGGGGGTGGGCCGCGCGACGGCGTGTTCGCCTTCGTCGTCAGCGGAGCGCGCAAGTGGGTCGATTGCGGTCTGGATACTTGCACCACGGCGACCCTGGCGCAGGCGCACAAAGCCTTCGGTGCCGTTTGGCGCGAACCCCCCACCGTGTTGCGGACACTGGCCGAGCGTCGCGCCACCTTTCTCTGCCGCCCGGCGCTGGAGCGTCCGCCGGTTGGCGTCCTGCCGGGGTTGGCCGCCGCAGGCGACTACACCGAGGGCCCCTACCCAGCCACGCTGGAAGGCGCTGTCCGGTCTGGCACCGCCGCCGTGCGATGGCTGAGCGAAGGCAACGCCCCGCAAGCGCAGCTGTCACCCCCCGACGTTTGACGCTTCCGGTATCCGGCGCTGGCTTTCGCCATGCAAGAATCACAGCGCTGAAAGGCCGTGACCGACATGCCCCGCACAGACGCCAAGACACCCAGTATCCAGGTCCTCGAGCGCAGCTTTGCCCTGCTCGATGTACTGGCCGCGCAGCCCGAGTCGTTGGCGCTCAAGGTCATCAGCGAGCGAACCGGTCTGCATCCATCGACGGCCCACCGCATCCTCAACGATCTGGTGGTGGGGCGCTATGTCGACCGACCCCAAGCCGGAACCTACCGGTTGGGCATGCGCTTGCTCGAACTGGGCAACCTGGTCAAGGGGCGGCTGGACGTGCGCGACCTTGCGCTCGAGCCCATGCGGGAGCTGCACCGCCTGACGCAACAAGCGGTCAACCTGTCAGTGCGGCAGGGCGACGAAATCGTCTACATCGAACGCGCTTACAGCGAGCGCTCGGGCATGCAGGTTGTGCGTGCCGTCGGCGGCCGTGCGCCCCTGCATCTCACGTCGGTCGGCAAACTCTTTCTGGCCAGCGATGACCGTGACCGTGTACGTGCCTACGCCGTCCGCACGGGTCTGGTCGGCCACACCCGAAACAGCCTGACCCAGCTGGCTGCGCTGGAGCGTGAGCTCGATGGCGTTCGCGCCCGCGGCATCGCGCGGGACGACGAAGAACTGGAGATCGGCGTGCGTTGCATGGCGGCTGCCATCTATGACGACAGCCAGCGCCTGGTCGCGGGGTTGTCGATCTCGGCGCCGGCCGACCGGCTGGAAGAAGCCTGGCTGGAGCGCGTCAAGTCCACTGCGCGGCAGATTTCGGCTGCGCTCGGGTCCCACCGGCCCTGAACTTCAGGCCAGCGGCGCGGCCACCACCGAGTGCACTGCCGGCAAGGGCTGGACGGCCGGCAACTCGCTGACCCATTTGCGAATTCGCTCGGCGTCGCCAATGCGCGAATACTTTCCGGCCGAGTCGAGAAGCACCATGATCAGCTTGCGCCCGGAAAGCTGCGCCTGCATTACCAGACAGCGTCCGGCTTCGGTGATGTAGCCGGTCTTCTGCAGGCCGATGTCCCACTCACCACTGCGCACCAAGCCATTGCTGTTGCGAAAGCTCACGTTGCGGCTGCCCACCGTGACGCCATGCTCCCGCGAGGTCGACAGCTGGCGAATCAAGGCGTGCTTGTCGGCCTCGCGGACCAGAAGTGCCAAGTCGGTGGCACTCGATTGATTGCGACTCGACAGTCCTGTCGGCTCAACGTAGCGCGTGTCCTTCATGCCCAGGCTCTGCGCCTTGAGGTTCATGGCGGCCACGAAGGCCTGCAGGCCACCGGGATAGTGGCGGCCGAGGGCGTTGGCTGCGCGGTTCTCGCTCGCCATCAACGCCAGGTGCAACATCTCTTCTCGCGGCAGCCGTGTGCCGACCTTCAGACGCGAGCCGCTGCCCTTTTCCGTATCGATGTCGTCCGTGCTGACCGTCAGGACTTCGTCGAGCGGTTGTTTCGCGTCGCTGACCACCAGGGCCGTCATCAGCTTGGTGATCGACGCAATCGGCAACACCGCCTGCGAGTTCTTGCTGAACAGGACTTCGTTGGTGTCCTGGTCAAGCACGAGCGCGACACTGGACTTCAGGTCGAGCGGGTCTGCCGCCGCATGCAGCCCGGAGATCTGGCCGAAGGACGGGCGAGCCGGTGCGGCCTTGACAACACGTTTGCGGGGGGCCTTGTTCGCCGCCTTCTTCTTCGCCGCGGCCTCCTGCGTTGTCGCACTCGACTTCGCCTGCGCGGTCAGCGGCATCGAGACGAGCACCCCGAGCGCGACCAGCAACGACGTTGCGCGCACTCCGGCGGTAACTCTCCGATACAACTCGCCCAGCATGAGGGACACCCTTTCGACAACCTGCCCCGAGTGTAGGCGACAGAAAAAAACCACGCAATACAAAGACTTGCGTGGTTTTCCTCAAGTTGATGCTGGGATTTCCCTGATCCTGTAACGGATTGCGTCGTCAGCCTTGTGCTGCAACGCGCTCGGCCTTGCTGTGCAGCTTGTTCAGGGCGGCCAAGTAAGCCTTCGCAGACGCGACCACGATATCGGGGTCAGCGCCGACGCCATTGACGATGCGCCCGCCCTGTTGCAGACGCACCGTCACCTCGCCTTGCGACTCGGTGCTGCCGCTGGTGATGGCATTGACGGAGTACAGCAGCATCTCGGCACCGCTGTGAACCCTGGACTCGATGGCCTTGAGGCTGGCATCGACCGGGCCGTTGCCATCACTCTCGGTCTGCGCCTCTTCCGTGCCGATGGCGAAGGCCACGCGCGCATGCGGACGCTCGCCGGTCTCGGATCGTTGGGCCAGTGACAGCAGGCGGTAGTGCTCTTGCTCGTGCGTGACGCTCTCATCGCCAACCAGTGCAATGATGTCCTCGTCGAAGATCTCGCTCTTGCGGTCGGCCAGCTCCTTGAACTTGGCAAAGGCGGCGTTGATGTCAGCTTCGGCCTCGAACTGAATGCCGAGTTCCTGCAGGCGTTGCTTGAAAGCATTGCGCCCCGACAGCTTGCCCAACACGATCTTGTTGGCACTCCAGCCAACGTCCTCAGCGCGCATGATCTCGTAGGTGTCGCGCGCCTTGAGCACGCCGTCCTGGTGAATGCCGGAGGCGTGGGCGAAGGCATTGGCTCCCACCACCGCCTTGTTCGGTTGCACCACGAAACCGGTCGTCTGGCTGACCATGCGCGACGCCGCAAGGATCTGCGTGGTGTCGATGCCGACTTCGAGCTTGAAGTGATCGCGCCGGGTCTTCACGGCCATCACCACCTCTTCGAGCGAGCAATTGCCGGCACGCTCGCCCAGGCCATTGATGGTGCATTCGACCTGCCGTGCGCCTCCAATCTGCACACCCGCCAGCGAGTTCGCGACCGCCATGCCGAGATCGTTGTGGCAGTGCACCGACCAGACCGCCTTGTCGGCATTGGGAATCCGTTCGCGCAGGGAGCGGATGAACTCGCCGTACAACTCAGGGATCGCATAGCCCACGGTGTCGGGGATGTTGATCGTGCTGGCGCCCTCGGCGATCACCGCCTCGAGCACGCGGCAGAGGAAGTCGGGATCGGAGCGGTAGCCGTCCTCCGGCGAGAACTCGACGTCAGCGTTCAGGTTGCGCGCGAAGCGCACCGCCAACTTGGCCTGCTCGAACACCTGGTCTGGGCTCATCCGCAGCTTCTTCTCCATGTGCAGCGCGCTGGTGGCAATGAAGGTGTGGATGCGCGACCGCGCAGCGCCCTGCAAGGCTTCGGCAGCGCGCGCGATGTCACGGTCATTTGCGCGCGCCAGCGAGCAGACGGTCGAGTCCTTGATCGCCGCAGCGATGGCCTTCACTGCCTCGAAGTCACCATTGCTCGAGGCCGCGAAACCTGCCTCGATGACGTCGACCCGCAGGCGTTCGAGTTGGCGCGCGATGCGCAGCTTCTCGTCCTTGGTCATCGAGGCGCCGGGCGATTGTTCGCCATCGCGCAAGGTGGTGTCGAAGATGATCAGTTTGTTGGCGGTCATGGCAGGGTCCTTCGTGGGGCGGAAATGCAAACAGCCCGCTGGCTGGGTAGCTCGCGGGCTGCCGATGGGCAGGGTGCGGAAACGCAATCGATCAGCGCGCGGGCAGCACTCCTAGCAGTAGCAGCGATGAGATCGGTCGGGTCGGCATGCGCGCGAATGTAGCACGCGCGGATCAGCGGTGCAGGCCGGCCTCATCGGGCTCGTCGGTCGACGTGGCAATGACGCTCACCGGCTTGCCCTTGGCCTTCTTGTACGCGTACACCGCATAGCCCGACATGCCATAGAGGCAGAACAACGCGAACAGGACAATCGGCGGATGGATATTGATCACCGCGATGGCCATGGCGATGGCGACGATCACCACAAACGGTACGCTGCGCTTGAAGCTCACGTCCTTGAAGCTGTAGAACGGCGCATTCGTCACCATCGACAGCCCGGCATAGAGAGTGACACCAAATGCGGTCCAGGCCAGCCAGTCGATCTTGGTGACGCTGCGCAGGCCCGCATCGTCCATGATCCAGATCAGCCCCATCACCAAGGCCGCAGCAGCGGGACTCGGCAGGCCCTGGAAATAGCGCTTGTCGACGACACCGATGTTGGTGTTGAAGCGCGCCAAACGCAAAGCCGCACCGGCGATGTACACGAAGGCCGGGAACCAGCCCCACTTGCCCAGATCGCGCAAGGCCCATTCGTAGACGATGAGGGCCGGCGCAGCGCCGAAGCTGACCATGTCGCACAGGCTGTCCATCTGTTCGCCAAATGCGCTCTGCGAGTGCGTCATGCGCGCAACGCGGCCGTCCAGGCTGTCGAGCACGGCGGCGGTGAAGATGCCGTAGACCGACAACTCGAAGCGCCCGTTCATAGCCATCACGATGGCATAGAAACTCGCAAACAGCGCCGCCAGTGAAATTGCATTGGGCAGCACATACAAGCCCTTGCGCTTCGGTCGCAGCGGGAGGGTTGCCGGCTGCGCCGAGTCGTCGCCAGAGTCGCGTGCGTCGTCAGTCATGGGCGCGAGGATAGCGCCTCAGTTGCGGCTCTTGTCGACCAGCTTGTTGGCCTTGATCCAGGGCATCATCGCGCGCAGCTTCTCACCCACCACCTCGATCTGGTGCTCGCCCATCAGGCGGCGGCGTGACAGCAGGGTTGGGGCGCCAGCGCGGTTCTCGAGAATGAAGCTCTTGGCGTATTCACCGGTCTGGATGTCCTTGAGCATGCGCCGCATCGCGTTCTTGGTGTCCTCGTTGACGATCTTCGGACCGCTGACGTACTCACCGTACTCAGCGTTGTTGGAGATCGAGTAGTTCATGTTGGCGATGCCGCCCTCATAGATCAGGTCGACGATCAGCTTCAACTCGTGCAGGCACTCGAAGTAGGCCATCTCGGGCGCGTAGCCCGCCTCGACGAGGGTCTCGAAGCCTGCCTTGATCAGCTCGACCGTGCCGCCGCAGAGCACCGCCTGCTCGCCGAACAGGTCTGTCTCGGTCTCTTCGCGGAAGTTGGTTTCGATGACGCCCGCCTTGCCGCCGCCGTTGGCTGCGGCGTAGCTGAGCGCCAGATCGCGTGCCTTGCCGCTCTTGTCGGCATGCACTGCGATCAGGTGGGGCACGCCGCCACCTTGCGTGTAGGTGTTGCGAACGGTATGCCCAGGGGCCTTGGGCGCAACCATCCAGACGTCCAGATCCTCGCGCGGCACGACTTGGCCGTAGTGGACGTTGAAGCCGTGGGCGAAGGCCAGCGACGCGCCCTGCTTGATGTTGGGTGCAATGTCATTGGCATACACGGACGCAATTTGCTCGTCGGGCAGCAGGACCATGACGACGTCGGCACTCTTCACCGCGTCCGCAACTTCAGCGACCTTCAAGCCAGCCTTCTCGACCTTGGCCCAGGAGGCGCCGCCGCGGCGCAGCCCCACGACAACCTTCACACCGCTGTCGTTCAGGTTCTGAGCGTGGGCATGGCCTTGCGAACCGTATCCGATGATGGCGACCAGCTTGCCCTTGATGAGGCTCAGATCGGCGTCTTTGTCGTAATAAACCTTCATTTGCTTTCTCCGTAAAGGGAACTTGGAAGACCTGAGAAGGCCTGCTTCACACTCTGAGTATTCTCTCGCCTCGGCCGATGCCACTGGCACCGGTGCGCACGGTTTCAAGGATGGCCGCACGGTCGATCGCCACCAGAAAGGCATCCAGCTTGCTGCCGTCGCCTGTCAGCTCGATGGTGTAGCTCTTGTCCGTGACGTCGATGATGCGGCCACGAAAGATGTCCGCCATGCGGCTCATCTCCTCGCGCTCCTTGCCCACAGCGCGCACCTTGACCAGCATCAACTCACGCTCGGTAAAGCTGCCTTCGGTCAGGTCGACCACCTTGACGACCTCGATCAACCGGTTGAGGTGCTTGGTGATTTGCTCGATCACCTCGTCGCTGCCGGTGGTGACGATCGTCATGCGTGACAGCGACGCGTCCTCGGTTGGAGCAACGGTCAGGCTCTCGATGTTGTAGCCGCGGGCGGAGAA
>JANNFB010000268.1:0-3750 GCA_031379365.1 Burkholderiales bacterium | reverse complement strand
CGCGCTGGCGGGATGGTGAAATGCGGCGCAAGGATTCGAGCACTGTGAACTTCGACGATCAAGACTGGGACTTCGAGGATGGGTCGTCACGACACCACCCTGACGCGGCGGCGGCATGGAAGGTGGCTGCAGGCGTTGCCGTGGGCATCGTGATCGGGGGCGCGCTCATGTGGGCCGTCGATCACCGGGGGGACTGGCCAGGTGCCAGCGCGTCGCAGCAGGCGGCCGAAGCGGCGCGGGTGGTTGCCGAACCCGCCGCCACGGCCGCGCCCACGCCCGTGCTGCAACTGCCGGACGAGCCGACAGGGGCCGGCGCGCCAATGCCCTCCTTGCGGCCCACGGCGGCCAGCGAGCCACGGCCTTTGCCTCGCCAAAGCGCGGGCGCCGTCGCGCGCGATACCGACGCGCGCGCAGCGCCGGTGCAGCAAACCAGCCAACAGGCGGCAGAGCGCAAGGAGCGCGCCTGGGCCCTGTTCTACCGCAAGCCAGCGGCCTGCGAAGAGAGCCCGCCCCGGGCCAGCCTGGTCGAGTGCGCCAATCACTTCATCCGCGCCAAACGTGAGTTCGATCTGCTGTACGCCGAGGGCAAGCCAGTGCCGGTCAGGCCCGAGGTGTCAGCCAGTCGGTCAGCGCCCGGCCCCTGACGCGGGCTTCGTGGCCCACCGCGCGGCAGCGGCCACCAGCACGCCGCAGGCAATGCCGAGCGCGTCGGCGAGCAGGTCGCCCCACTCGCCCGAGCGCTGCGGCACCCGCAGCTGCACCAACTCGATGAGGCCGCCGTAGGCCAGCAGGGCCAGCGGCACGGCGAAGCGCGCCGCCCGCGGCGCCGGGAAGCCCAGGCCCGCCGAGAAGGCCAGGGCGGCGAAGGCCAGGACGTGATTGAGCTTGTCCCAGCCGAAGTCGATGCTGGCGGGCGGCCGCGGCATGACGGCCAGCGTGCTGACGGCCATCAGCAGGAACAACAGCAGCACGCGCCACCAGCGGGTGGCGGCGATCAAGCGGGCGGCGATGCGCAGCAAGCGCGGCGGCAGGTCCGTGCGCACCATGGACTACCAGGGCGTCGGGCGGTAGTCCTTCAGGAACTGCCCCCACACGTGCTCGCCGGTGTTGATGCCGCTGATGATGGGATCGAGGATGCGGGCTGCGCCGTCGACAATGTCCAGCGGCGGGTGAAAGCGGTGTTCGGCCGTCTTGCGCGCCGCAATGTCCACGGGGTCTTCGTCCGTCACCCAGCCGGTGTCGACGCTGTTCATGTGGATGCCGTCGCCGTGGTAGTCGGCGGCAGCGGTGCGGGTCATCATGTTGAGCGCCGCCTTGGCCATATTGGTGTGCGGGTGGCGCGTGGTCTTGAAGCTGCGATAGAACTGACCTTCCACGGCCGAGACGTTGACGATGTGCTTGTCGCGCCCGGGGGTGCGCAGCATCAGTGGCTTGAGCCGCGCATTGATGAGAAAGGGTGCGATGGCGTTGACCAGTTGCACCTCGAGCAGTTCGACGGACGGCACCTCGTCCATCAGCATGCGCCAGGAGTTGCGGCCACGCAGATCGACTTGCTGCAGGTCCTGGTCAAGCCGGCCAGCGGGAAACAGATGCTGCTGTGCCAGCAATTCTTCGGGCAACAGCGGGACCTGCGACAACTCGGCAGCGCGCGTGAGCGCGGGCAGCACGGCGGCATGCGCCAGCGGCAGGGCGTCGCCGTGGGCCGCCGGGTTCTCGGGCAGGAGGTTGCTGCCGCGCAAGCCGGCGTAGGTACCGATCAGCTGGCGCGCTGCGGCGGGCGCGTTTTGCAAGGCCTCGGTCTCGCCCGCCATCATGTGCGCGTAGAACTCGGGCGGGCGACGCACCGTCTGACAAGCGTTGTTGACGATGAAATCCAGCCGCTCGTGGGTGCGCAGGAGTTCGCGGCAAAACGCCTCCACGCTGGGGGTGTGGCGCAGGTCCAGACCGAAGATCTCGAGGCGATGCCCCCATTCACTGAAGTCGGCCTCGGCCGCGTAGCGCGTGGCCGAGTCACGCGGAAAACGCGTGGTGACGATCAGGTGTGCGCCCGCGCGCAGCAGCTTGAGGCCGGTCTGGTAGCCGATCTTGACGCGCCCGCCCGTCAGCAGGGCCACGCGCCCGCGCAGATCCGCCAGTTCGGTGCGCTTGCTGAAGTTGAGTTGCGCGCAGGTCGGACAGAGTTGGTCGTAGAAGTGGTGGATCAGCTGGTACTTCTGCTTGCAGACGTAGCAATGCTGCGGCTCGTTGGCGGTGCGCTGCGCGCTGCTCTCGTCTTCCTCGGCGGCGGTCACGTCCTGGGCCGAGAAGCCCAGGGGCGGGAAGAAGGCCGGTGCGGTGAAGACAGGTTTGCGACGCAGTGCGCGGATGCCCGTCTCGTGCAACACGGCCTCGCCGTCTCGGACTTGCGCGGCATTGCGTTCGCGCAGGGCGGCCCGGCGCTTTTGTCGGCGTTCGGCGTGGTCTGGGTTGTGTACGCGAGCGACGGCTTGGTGCAGGCGTTCGCGTTCGGCCGCAGGCAGCGGGGCGATGAGGCGGGCATCGACCGCGATGGCTTCGAGCAATGCACTTACGTCGCGCAGCCGCTGCAGCAGATCAGGGTCTGAGGCTGGCGCGGCGGGGTCTTTGTCGGTCATCCGTGAGGGCCAGGACGGTCTGCCGCCTCATTGCACGCCAGTCCGATCAAAACGCCAGCGGCCGATGACCGTCTGAGTTTTGTCGTGGCTTGGTGCCGGCGAGAGGAGTCGAACCCCCGACCTTCGCATTACGAATGGCTTGCCACCAACAATGAGCAATCAACCACAACCAAAAATCTTCGCAAAATCAACGAGTTAGCAGTCTACCACTGTGGTGGAGAGTTGCGGAAAACGACCAAGAATTGCCGGCAAGTGTGCCAGCAGTGTGCCAAGCCGAGGTGGTGGAGAGTTTCCGCGACTGTGACTGCGCCGCGAGTTCAACTGCTTTTTGGGGCTGCGGCTACTTGAGCGGTCGGGACGGCACTGACAGGCAGACAGCGTGATGGGTAATTGAATGCTCCTGCTGTGTGGGAGCGAGCGACCGGCGCCGGGCGTCGGGTTGAATTGATCAGCACTATCGCTGTAAGTGGGCCATCGCGCCCCAAGTTTGCCCAACTGATGCGCCCGCCGTCACCCTCAGTTCACAGGAATGGGTATGGCTCGATCCACGGGCACCGCGGTCACGCTGTTCTGCGGCGAGCCTTCAATGACACGGTCCGAGTAAGTCAGATAGACAAGGGTGTTGCGTGGGGTGTCCACCATGCGGACCACGCGCAAGCGCTTGAAGATGAGCGAGATGCGCTCGCTGAACATCTCGTCCTGCCGTTTGAGGGGCTTAGGAAATGAGATGGGCCCGGTCTGCCGGCAGGCGATCGACGCCTCCGCCTTGTCCTCCGCGAGCCCCAGCCCGCCCTTGATGCCGCCGGTCTTGGCCCGCGATACGTAGCAGGTGACTCCCTTCACGCCGGGGTCGTCATAGGCGTCAACGACGATCTTGTGGTCAGGCCCAATGAGCTTGAACACGGTGTCCACTTCGCCAATGGGCTCGGAGCGGGCGGCGAAGGCGGTGGCCAGCAGGGCCAAGATGAGGAGGCGTTGCATCGCGGCATTGTCGGTGTGTCGGCCGAGATTTCGATACGTGGCTGACGGGCTCGAGTGACGAGGCGAGGGGGCTCATTCGATTGGCGACTGCAGCGGTGTACGTGGCAGGCCCGGATCGTTGACCAACTGCACCCAC
>JANNFB010000041.1:0-6584 GCA_031379365.1 Burkholderiales bacterium | reverse complement strand
CTTCGCCATGGCACTCAAGGCCACGATCTACAAAGCCCAGCTGCAAATCGCCGACATGGACCGCGGCATCTACGGCGACCACACCCTCACCCTGGCCCAGCACCCGAGCGAGACCGAAGAACGCATGATGGTGCGGCTGCTGGCCTTTGCCCTCAACGTGCCGGCCGACAACCACCATGGCGCCCTGGTGTTCGCGCGCGGCCTCGCCGACACCGACGAGCCCGATCTGTGGCAACTCGACCTGACGGGCCAACTGGTGCACTGGATCGAAGTGGGCCAGCCCGATGAGCGGCGCATGCTGCGTGCCGCCGCGCGCGCCGACCAGGCGACCTTCATCTCCTACAGCGCCAGCACGCCGATCTGGTGGGCCGGCGTGAAGAACAAGCTCACACGCACCGAACGCCTGGCGGTGTGGCAGCTGCCGTCGGAGCAAAGCGCCGCGTTGGCCAAACTGGCGCAACGCTCGATGCAGATTCAGGTGACGGTGCAGGACGGCACGGTCTGGTTCAACGACGGCAATGCCTCGGTCGAGATGGCGCTGCAGGCGCTGTTGCCGTGAGCGCGCGAAGGCGCGCGAGCCTCAGGACTTGAAGCGCGCCGACGCTGCAACTTTCTCGATGCGGCCGATCTGGCGCGCGTAGAAGCCGACTGCTGGCGCCGTGAAGGTCATGGCGAACAACTCGCCGCCCCGCACCGCACCCCAGGCGCTGCCGCTCAGTTTGACGTCGTCGAACTTGCGCACCACGGTGTACTGCACACGCCAGCCGCGCTGGCCGAGAAACTCGGTTGCCTCGAGCTTGTCGAGCTTGAAACTCGAGCCATCGCGGGTGTAGAAGGCCTCGAACAAGGCCACCACCTCATGCGGCTGCATGCTCGCCTTGAAGGCCAGCGGGCGCTGGTCTTTGCCAGGGTTGGCCGCAATCACGCCCCCCTCCTTGATGCCGACATAGAAGTTGAGCTGGTCGATCGCCACACCTTCGGTGGTCCACAACGCCGTCGAGTTGCTGCCGCTGAATTGGCCACCGAACTGGTTCCAGCCACTGTCAACCGGCACGCCGATGCGCTCGCCGACGATGGCCTCGCCAGGGCCGATCTTGGTCACCTGGGCGCAGCCACCGATCAGCAGGGCAAGGGTCAGGGCAAGCAGGAGTCTGTGCATGGTGATCAGGTCTTGAGTTCCGACAAGTAGGACTGCACCATGCCGGCGTCGGTAGCGGCCGGCATGGCCTCGAGATAGCGCGTGAAAGCGGCTGCAGCGTCCTGCTTGAGCCCTTGCGCGCGGTAGATGAAACCGAGCGAACGGTGCGCCTGCGCAGGGGCTTTGTCCAGCGCCAGTGCAGCGTTGAAGTCTTCCACCGCGAGCTCGCTGTCGTTGCCCTGCGCGCGCAGGCGGCGGGCTTCGCCACGAAACCAGC
This sequence comes from Burkholderiales bacterium, assembly GCA_031379365.1. GTDB lineage: Bacteria > Pseudomonadota > Gammaproteobacteria > Burkholderiales > Burkholderiaceae_C > CADEEN01. Next base: position 5,169 of record JANNFB010000041.1, on the reverse strand, counting down.
GCACGTCGCCGCGTTGCGGCCGCTTCGCACAATGGCGGTCGAGCAGAACGATGGTCTCGTCGTACTGGGCGCGCCTGAGCTCGTCCTCGAGCAGGTCCCACAGCATCGGCTCGATGACGGCCTGGTACTCGCTCTCGCCGACAAACCCGCCCAGCCCGCTGGCCAGTTGCTCCAACTGAGCTTGGCGCTCTTCGATGCCGGGATGGGTCGCGAACATCACGCTGCGCTTGGCCGGGTCGCCCGCCGGACCGGCCGCCAGTTCGCTGCGCAAGTTCAACCACACCTTGGCCGCTTCCCGGGGGTCGTGGCCCGATTTGGCCATCAGCGCGATGCCGATGCGGTCCGCCTCGCGCTCATGCTCACGCGAGTAGGCCAGCAAGCCGGCCATCGCACCGAGTTGCCCGACCAGGCCGATGAGACCGAAAGGAACGAGCAGAGTCGCAAACGCGCTGCGTGTCTGTGCATCGCGCAACCGCTCGATCGAATGGCGCTGCAAGTAGTGACCGATCTCGTGGCCCAGCACTCCCGCCAACTGGGCCTCGTTGTCCACGCGCAGCAGCAGCCCGGTCCAGACTTGCATCATGCCGTTTGGCGCCATCGAGGCGTTGAAGAGCGGCGTGCGCACGGCATAGACGCGCACGTCGGGGCAATGCTCGCCCGCCAATTTGCAGGCCAGGCCGGACAGGTAACTGCGCAGCACGGGTTCTCGCAGCACAAAGGTGCTGCGGCGCAAGCGTGTCTCCTCGCGGTCCATCAACGCCCACAGGCCGCCTTCGTCGCCCGTCAGTTCGGGCCGCGCGTGGCGCGGCGGCGCACTCCAGTCGGTCTGGGCCAGGCTGGCTGCGCCGCTCATGGCCGCGCAATGGGCACAGCCCCACTGCAACCAGCGCCGACGGCTGAGCAAAGGCGTGGTCGACATCGCCAGGCCTGCGCTACTTGCTCGCTGGCGAGGTGCCGGTGCCGGTGCCTGGAAAGCCGGTCAACAAGCCGTCCACCGAGGCCACGGCGCTCTTCTCGTCGCGCAGGTCACCCGTCACGCTGATCAGCTGGTTGAACCAGAGGACCTGCCCAGACTCCAGGTCCACCAATGAGGCGTAGCCAACCTGCGCTCCGCCGCCGACACCGACGCCCAGCAGCGCCAGGCCGACCATCATGACTTTGCGCTCCGCACTGGCGTAACTGTCGCGCACCCAGGTGAACAAGGCATAGCGCGCGCCGCTGGCTTGGCGCAGTGGGCGCAGCGAGTCGCCGAAGCTCCAGTCCAGCTTGTCTTCCTTGGTCGGCAGCTTCAGGGCGCCCATGTGGTGCATCGAGATGGCCCGCGCCACTGCACCGTACAAATGCAGCAGCTCGGCGTGTTCGTCGGCCACGGCTTCGCTCAGAAAGCTCGATGGCAGGCCCAACGCGGCGGCTTTGCTCTGGAGGGCCTGACCCATGAACTTGTTGGCCGCGGCAGTCCAGTCGGCCTTGGGCACCAGCACGCCGCCGGCCGACAGCTCGAACAACTCCACATCGAGCGGCGCCACCACCACCTTGGCGTCCTTTGGCAAGCCCGTGAAGCCCGGCGCAAGGTTGCGTGACTGCGCCTGAGCGCCGAGCACGATGCCGCACAGCAACACCAGCCCGCCGCAGCGCCTCAGCGCGCGCTGCAAGGCGTCGAATCCAGTGACCACGTTGATCCCCCTTGGTCGGCAAGCGCTGGCGGCCGCCTGCTTTGTCATCTCGCACAGGTGGCAAGACTAGCAGCGCATGGGCGGCGGACAGCATCGGGTTCGCCCTGAGTGGTTCCAGCGCAGCACAAGCTCACCGCTGCGACTAGAGTCGGGTCATGACCTCGCCTGCCCCGCCCCGCATCGCCATCTCTCACAACACAGCGGCCTCGCGCTTCGAAACAACGGTTGACGGCCTGCTGTGCGTAGCCGACTACAGCGTGGGCGGCACCACCATGACGCTGCATCACACCGAAGTGCCCGCTGGCCTCGAAGGCCGCGGCATCGCCGCTGCCCTGGTGGCCGAGGCCCTGGCCCATGCGCGGCGCGAAGGCCAGCGCGTGCGCCCGACCTGCAGCTACGTCGCCAGCTACATGCAGCGCCATCCTGAGACGCTGGATTTGCTCGGCCCCAGCGCATGACAGAGCTCGCAGTCGCCCAAGACGTGTTGGCGTTCTGGTTCGGCCCGCCCGACGACCCGGGCTACCGGCAGACGCGGCCGCAATGGTTTCGCAAAGACGCGGCTTTCGACGCCGAAATCGCGCAGCGCTTCGGCGCACTGATCGAGCGCGCACTCACGGGCGGCATCGACGACTGGATCACCCCGCCCCTGGTGCCACTGCCGGCCCTGGCGCGCGTGATCGTGCTCGACCAGTTCACGCGCAACAGTTTTCGCGGTACGCCGCGCGCCTTTGGCGGTGACGCCATGGCGCTGCAGACAGCCCGCGCCTTGGTAGCCTCGGGCCTGGACCGCGAGCTCACTGGCGTGCAGCGGCAGTTCGCGTACCTGCCCTTCGAACATGCCGAAGACCTCGCGCACCAGCGCACCGCCGTCCAGCTGTTCGAGCAGCTCGGGCGCGACGAGCCGGCCCTGGCCGGCCTGACGCCATGGGCCCAACGCCACCACGACGTCGTGGCACGCTTTGGCCGCTTCCCCCACCGCAACGCCCTGCTCGGGCGCATCTCCACCGCGCAAGAACTGGCCTACCTGGCGGAGCCCGGGTCGGGTTTTTGAGCCGGTATGGCGCAGCTCACTGAGCCGCTGGCTGCAGTCGCTTACTGCAGCCGCTCACTGACGCCGTTCGCGCTGGGCCTCTTCCTGCTCGCGCATCTTCACGCACTCGGGGTGCGACTGCAGCGCGGGCTGTTCGCACTCGCGCTTGATGCAGATCAGCATGCTCAGGAACACGCGGTCACCGCAACGCTCCCGCGGCCCGGCATTGGCTGACAGGCGCGGCACTGACGCCGCTGCCGTGGCGTCGGCGGGAGGGCGCGGGCGCCCAGCGGGGATCGGCACCGTGGTGGGCATCGGCGCGTCACCGGCTCGGAGGGCGGCAGCAGCGCTGGCCGCCCCACCGGGTGCCGAGGCGGCTCCTGCGCTGCGCGGCGCCGGGCTGCGGGCCGGCAGCACCGACAGGATGGTTTCGCCGGCGGCGGCGTCCGGGCCTGTGGGAGTGTCGGCACGCGGGCTCGTGGCGGCAGCCGCCGCTGAGGCCGCGCTGGGCGCCGGCACGCTGCCGGTGGCGGCCGCCTCGACGGACGCAGCCGGCCGGGGCTCGGGCCGCGTGAACCACCACCAGGCCAGCAAGTTGAGCAGCAACAGCGCCCCCAGCACGGCCAGCAACATCGGCGGTTGCCGCGCCGTGGCGGCAGCAACGGGGGGTGAGGCCACGGCCGCCGCGGGGGCGGGGGCAGGCGCTGCGCTCACGGCCGGCGGCATCTGCAAGACAGTGACGGCGGTCGCGCTGTCGGGCGGCGTGCTGGGCAGGGGGTCATCCAGTTGGATATCGGTGCGCGGCGGGCTGCGCGCGGGTGCCGGTGCGCGCGCGGCCACGCCGGGCACGGTCTTGTCGGCGATGACGCGGCCCGGCATCGTGATGCGGCCCTCGAGCACATCGCGCAGCATGTGCACGCTCTGCGGCCGCTCGGGCGGCTTCAACGCCAGCATCCAGTCGATCGCCGCCAGGAAGCCGGGCGAGCAGTCGCGGGGGCGCAGCTCGGCCATGCGCGGTTGGTCGTCGTGCAGGGCACGCGAGGCCGCGGCCACCGGCTCGTCGCCGGTCAGCAGATAGACCATGGTGCCGCCCAGGGCGTAGAGATCCGTCCACGGGCCCTGGCGCATGGCGTTGGCGTCGGCGTACTGCTCGAGCGGCGCGTAATGCGGCTTCATGATCGAGGTCAGCGCCTGGGTGCGGTCGCTCAGCACGCGCCGCGCCGCGCCGAAGTCGAGCAAGACCGGCACGCCGTCGTCACCGATCAGGATGTTGTCGGGTGCGATGTCGCGGTGGTAAACGCCTTCACGGTGCAGGCACTCCAAGGCCGAGAGCACGGCGTCGAGCACGCGCCGGCAAGCCGCCTCGCCCGGCGGCACCACCATGCCCTGGCGCACCTGGCGCAGGTTGCGGCCCACGTAATAGGGCATGACCATGTAGGCCGTGCCGTTGTCTTCCCAGAAGCGGTAAACCTTGACCAGCGAGGGGTGGTCGAAGCGCGCCAACAGCCGCGCCTCGTTGATGAAGGAGCGCAGACCCAGGGCAAAGGTGTCGGCGCTGGCACGTGAGCGCACCGACACCTGCAGGCCATCACCGCGGCCGGCCAGGGTGCCGGGCATGTATTCCTTGAGCGCCACCTCGCGTTCGAGGGCGTGGTCCCAGGCCAGGTAGACGATGCCGAAACCGCCGCTGCCGAGCAGGCGCCGGATCTCGAACTCGGCCACGCGCGTGCCGGCCGGCAGGGCCTCGGGGCCTTCGGCAGACAGCAGGGGCGGCGCATCCACGGACATAAGAGACAAGCTTACTTGACAGGGGCCGCGCGATGGCGTGCACAACCCGGCCGCCTGCGGCATACGGCACGGCGGCGCCGGTTGCAGCCGAGCCGCGGCTGCCTGCGCTGGCGCGCTCAAGTGTCGGCATGCGCCTCCGAAAACACAGCGCGCAACGCCGTCGGTGCGCCAGCAGTCGACAAGGGGCCAACGTGAAAACGCCACGAAAAGCTCGCAAAGGCCTCAAGTCGGCGAAAAGAGGCACCGATAAGCAAACCAACGGCGAGGGATTTCCAAACCGTTGTCCGGTCAGCCGGCCGAGCGGGTAACCAGAAAGCACCCATCGACAGGCGTCGGGCGAAGTTCGAGGAAAGACCGCCCCGAACAAGCAACACGTCCGGCGCTATTGCCGGCGGTCCATCAACCCCTAGGAGATTTGAAAATGTCGATGACCATCAACACCAACGTCATTTCGCTGAATGCCCAGCGCAACCTGTCGACTTCGCAGAACGCGCTGTCGACGTCGATGCAGCGCCTGTCTTCGGGCCTGCGTGTCAACTCGGCCAAGGACGACGCCGCCGGCCTGGCCATCGCCGAGCGCATGAGCGCCCAGGTGCGTGGCTCCAACGTCGCCATGCGCAACGCCAACGACGGCATCTCCTTGTTCCAGACGGCTGAAGGCGCGATGAGCAAGATCGG
>JANNFB010000116.1:0-17186 GCA_031379365.1 Burkholderiales bacterium | reverse complement strand
GGCGGCTTCGTCAAGGACATCGGCCGCGGCGAGATGACCCTCGTGCTGACGCACATCCAGGAGGGCTTCGGCATCGACTGGAACGGCCTCAAGCCGCACTTCACCGGCTCGGCCTGGGACAGCTTCTTCACCACCATCGAGGTGGCGGCCATCGCCGCACCGCTGACCGCCATCGTCGGCCTGCTCTCGGCCTACGTCATCACGCGGCACCGCTTCGCCGGCCGCGCCAGCTTCGAGTTCCTGACCATGGTCAGCTTCGCGGTGCCGGGCACCGTGATCGGCGTGGCCTACATCGTGGCCTTCAATGTCGCGCCGCTCGAACTCACCGGCGGGCTGGCGATCCTGATCCTGTGCTTCGTCTTCCGCAACATGCCGGTCGGGGTGCGCGCCGGCATTGCCGCGCTGGCGCAGATCGACAAGTCGCTCGACGAGGCGTCGTCGACCCTTCGCGCCTCGACCTGGCGCACCCTGACGCACATCGTGCTGCCACTGCTCAAGCCCGCCATCCTGGCCACCCTGGTGTTCAGCTTCACGCACGCCATGACGGCCGTGAGCGCCGTGATCTTCCTGGCCACGGCCAAGTACAACCTGTCCACGGTCTACATCATCGGCCGCGTGGAGGCCGGCGAGTACCCGCTGGCCATCGCCTACTCGACGGTGCTGATGCTCTTCATGCTGCTGGTGCTGCTGGGGGTGCAGGCCTTCACCGGCGCAGCCAAGCTCGGGCGCCGCGAGCGCGCGCAACCTCTGATCGTCACCGGAGCATGAAATGAACCACCCCCGAAGCGGCTTCGCCGCTCCCCCTCCAGGGGGCCGAGGCCCGCGGCTCCAAGCCGACCGGCGTCGGCTTGGACGGGCCGAGGAATGGCCGCGTCTCGCGGCAATGCGGCCTGCAAGGCACGCTGGCCGACCGGCAGAGCCGGATCGGCGGCGTGTGCTTGGCTGCACCGGTGCGTGCGTCGAAGGTGCCGCGTCGGCGCCATGGGAATACTGAGATGAACAAAGCGGCAGGCGGTGTCAGCTTCGAAGGCGTGAGCAAGCGCTACGGCGATTTCGCAGCTGTCGACAACGTATCGTTCACGATCGAGCCCGGCACTCTGGTCACGCTCCTCGGCCCTTCGGGTTGCGGCAAGACGACCACCCTGCGCATGGCCGCCGGCCTGGAGACGGCGAGTGCCGGGCGCATCCGGATCGGCGGCGTCGACGTGACCAACCTCTCCGCCAGCGAGCGCAACGTCAGCCTGGTGTTCCAGTCCTACGCCCTGTTCCCGCACATGAGCGTGCTGGAGAACGTCTGCTACGGCCCGATCTCGGCCAAGGTGGAGAAGGGGCGTGCGCGCGAGCTGGCCATGGCCAAGCTGGCCATGCTCGGGCTCGACGGCCTGGAGAAGCGTCTGCCGAGCGAGTTGTCCGGCGGCCAGCAGCAGCGCGTGGCCGTGGCCCGTGCGCTGGTGCTGGAACCCGCGGTGCTGTTGTTCGACGAGCCGCTGTCCAACCTCGACGCCAAACTGCGCCGCCGTGTGCGCCAGGAAATCCGCGAGCTGCAGCAGTCGCTGCAATTGACGGTGCTCTACGTCACACACGACCAATCCGAGGCATTGGCGGTGTCGGACCAGATCATCGTGATGGACAAGGGCCGCATCGCACAGCAAGGCACACCCCAGGCGCTGTACCGCCAGCCGGCAAGCCACTTCCTGGCCGACTTCATCGGTGATGCCAACCTCGTTGAAGGCGCGCTCGTCAAGGAGGGCGAAACCATGCACTTCAGCGCCGCCGGCGTGTCACTGCCGGTGCGCGCCGAGAGCCTGGCCGCCGGCCCCGCCACACTCGCGTTGCGCCCACACCGCCTGCGCGTCATCGCGCCCGAAGGCGCCGCCCTCACCGGCACCTGCAAACGCGCCGACTACCTCGGCAGCCACATCGAAGTACTGGCCAACACGCCCTGGGGCGAGTTGCTGGTCTTCGCTGATGCCGATGCGACCGAGCCGCCGGCGCAAGGCGCGCCGATCGGACTGGACTTTGCGCCGGAGGACGCGATCGTGCTGCGGCGGTGAGCCCGTATCAGGTCGCGCGCGGCGTGCGGTAGTGCCACCACGGCAGCGCCTGCGTCAGCGCCAGCACCTGGCCGGCATCGGCGGCGGCCGAACAACCTGGCAATGAGCCCGCAGCCTCGGCCCAGGCGGCACTGGCCAGCAACTCCCGCAGCCGGACGATGGCGCTGCGGTCCAGGCTGTCTTTCAGACACACCAGGTAGTAGCCCTCCTCGGCCAGTGGCACGAAGCCAAGACTGAACTGCGCCGCGGCAGCCTCGATGCCCACTGCCGCATCAGCCTGGCCGCTGGCGATGGCGGCGGCCACCGCCACATGCGTCTCTTCGCAGGGGCCGTGAAAACCGGCAATGCGTTCAGGCTCTATGCCGGCCTGTGCCAGCAAGTGCTCCGTGAGCAGGCGCGTGCCCGAACCGGGCTGGCGGTTGATGAAGCGCAACCCCGGCCGCGCCAGGTCCGCAACACCGACGACGCCGTGGGGATTGCCAGGTGCCACCAGCAGGCCCTGGCTACGCCGGTGGCAAGCAATCAACTTGTGCCGGCCCGGCTTGAGCAGGCTCTTGAGCGCGCGCGCAAAGCCCGGTGGCTTGCCAGCGGCCAGCAGCGGCACGTGAAACCCGGCCACATCGCAGCGGCCCTGGACCAGCGCCTGCAAGGCATCGGTGCTGCCGGCAAAGCGCAGGTCGATGTGCAGGCCGTGCGCATCGGCCTGGTCGCGCAGCAGCGGCAAGGCCAGGTCGTGGCTGGCATAGACGGTGAGCACTTCGTGCGCCGCATCGAAGGCCAGGGTCAGCACGCGCTCGAGTTCGCTGCGCAGCGCTTCGATGTGCGGCGCCAGGCGCGTGCGCGCCCGCGTCTCGGCCCACAGCAGACGTTCGGCCAGCGGCGTCAGGCGCGCCGGCTGGCCCTTGGCCCAGACCACCAGCTCGGCGTCGAGCACACCCTCCCAGTGTTTGAGCAGGCCCCAGGTGTGACGGTAAGAGCTGCCCGACAGGCGCGCGGCGGCGCTGATCGAGCCGCTGTCGCGCAGGCTGCGCAGCAGGTCGATCAGCGGGTTGGCCAACGTGGCGCCGCGCTGCGCGGCATCGGGTGCGAAGCCGTATTCGAGGTGGATGCCGCGACGGGACGGGCGAGTGGCCATGCCGGACAATACAACGCACCCACTCGACCGCCCACCGCCATGATCCAGCTGCACTACTTTCCCGGCAATGCCAGCATGACCACGCACCTGCTATTGCGTGAACTCGGGGCGCCGTTTGAGCTGAAATTGGTGGACCGCGCGAACGCAGCGCACAAGAGCCCCGAGTACCTCAAGCTCAATCCGAATGGGCTTATCCCGGTGCTGGTCGATGGCGACCTGGTGCTCTACGAAACGGCGGCGATCCTGCTTCACCTGGTTGACACGCACCCTGCTGCGGGCCTGGCGCCATCCGTGCTCGGCAGCGCGGAGCGGGCCCAGTTCTACAAGTGGCTGGTCTGGCTGTCAGGCAGCGTGATGCCGATGATGCAGCACTACTTCTACGGCGAACGCATGGTGGCCCCGGGCAACGCCGCTGCAGCAGGCGAAGTCAAGGCCCAGGCCGAAGCGCACTTGAACGGGCTGTTCGACCAGATCGAGGCCCGGTTCGCCGGCCACGGCGGGCCCTGGTTCCTCGGCGATCACTTCTCTGCGCTCGACCCCTACGTGTTCATGTTCTGCCGCTGGAGCCGCGGCTTCGCGCGGCCGGCGCGCACGCTGCCGCACATCGCACCCTTCCTCGAACGCATGCTGGCGCGCGCTTCAGTGCAGAAGGTGTTCGAGGTCGAAGGCTTGTCGGCGCCGCTGGTCTAGATGCGACCCGCGCGCTTGCACGCTACAGCGATCCGCTGACGCGCAACCGCTCCAGGCGCAGCGCGATGTGCTGCTGCATCTCGGCCAGCCGCTGTTGAAGCGCAGGCAGCGCGCCGGCATCGGTGCACACGTCGATCTGGCGCTGTAGTTCGGTGGCCTCGCGCATCAGGGTCACCTCGTGCGGCACCACGCCGGCATCCTTCAAGACCTTCATGGCCATGCGCAACTCGACCGGCGTTTCGTCGTAGCCGTCACCGAAGGTGAGCGGTTTGCCGTAGCTCGGCGCGGCTTGAAGCTCGCCGCTGGCGTGGCTGGCTTGCAGCGCTTGGCCAATGTGGTCTTCCAGCAGTTGGAGGCGCTGGGCGCGCTTGTCTTCGGCCGTCATTGCTGCGCTTGCTGGCTGTGGTCGCCGAGGGCTTCGAGCCAATGGCGCGTCAGCGGCGTGAGCGGTTTGGCAAGCGCGCGCTCGTTGAGCAGGGCGCGGCCGAGCGCCTTGCGGCTGCCGCGCGCGCAGGCGGCCAACACGGTCTGGTCGATGACATCGCGCTGGGCATGGCTGCCGCCCAGGCGCTGGGCCTGCGAGCGCGCTGCGTAGAGCTGGTCAGCGGCCTCGTCGGCGTCGCCGCGGCCGAAAGCGATCAGGCCGCGCGCCAGGGGCAGGCCGACTTCGCGTGACACGGCATGGTTGTCGCGGCGCGCATCGCCCGGTGCCAGAGCCTGCTGCGCGCACCGCGCCAGCCAGCGCTCGGCGGCCGCGCCCTCGCCGGCCATCAACATCGGCAGCAGCACATGCACGTCGTTGAAGGCGTAGTGGCCGGCCTCGCCCTCGCCTTGCAGCGGCCAGCCGGCGAGCAGGGCGGCGCTGCGCCCGGCAACGTCTGCACCGAGCAGGTGCAGGCGCCACAGCATCGACGCCGCGTCGACGCGCTCCAGGCCGACCTGCATCTGGTCGGCCGCCATGTGGCCATCAACCACACGCAAAGTGCCTGCCGTGTCCAGGCCTTCGAGGCGGAACAGCGCGGTGTGCCACCACAGGTGGGTGGCGAAGCCATTGCCGTCGGCCCAGGCGGCCTGGTGCTGGCGCAGCCACGCCGCGCCGTCGTCGAAGCGGCCCTGCATATCCATCACGTGGGCGACGCTGTGCACCGCCCAGGGCGCTCGCGCATCCAGCGCCCGAGCCCGCCGACCGGCCTCCTCGGCCTGTTCCCGACAATGGTTTTCTTCCAGACCAAAGGCCCAAAGCGCCAGGACATGGGGGTAGAGCGGGTCGTGTTCATCCCACTCGGCCAGCGCGCGCGCCGGCCGCGCGCGCAGGGCGGCGGCGTCGCCGCGGTAGAAGTCCCACAGCTGGGCCCATTGCAAGGCCAACGCGTCGCGCGGGTGCTCGATCAGCAGGCTGTCCCAGCTGCGGCAGGCACAGGCCCAGCGGCCGTCGAGCACTTGCTGCACGGCCTCCAGGTGGGCGCGTTCCCGCGCCGGCGCCGTCGTCGCCGTGACGGCCCTGGCGGCGTCAAGATGGAGGCGGGCTTCGGGCAGCAGAGAGGCTTCGGTCAGGCTGGCCAGGAAGCCCGCCTTCATGGTGTGCGGCAAGGCCCAGCCGGGGTCGGCGGCGATGGCGGCGTCGAGGTCGGCGAGCGGCGTGTCGTAGAAGGACATCATGCGCCACAGGGCCACGTCGACAGCGGCGCGCGCGGCCGTCGAGCCACTGCCCAACGGCAGTCCGCGTGCGTCATGCTGCTGCGTCATGGGGCCGAATGTACTGCGCTCATTTGACAGCTCAACTCAGCCCGGGCCACGGCGGCTGCGGGCCACGCAGGTGCTCCCAGGCCCGGGCCAGGCGCAGCACCCCGAGATCGTCGTGGCGGCGGCCGATGATCTGCAGGCCGATCGGCAGGCCGTCCTCGGTGCAGCCGGCGTTCAGCGCCACGGCCGGTTGCTCGCTCATGTTCAGAGGCAGTGTGAATGCAATGTGCTCGAAGGGATGCTCGGGATCGTTCGAGGGCATGGCCCAGTCGGCCGCGAACGCCGGCTCCGGGCTGACCGGCGAGAGCACATAGTCGAAGCGCTGGGTGGCGGCCACGGCGGCGTCGCGCAAAGCCGCCATCTGGCTGTAGCCGCGGAACACCTGGGTGGCGCTGAGCGACTCGCCGCGTGCGACCCACTGGCGGATGAAGGGCAGCACTCTGGCCTGGCGATCGACCGGCAGTGCAGAGATGTCGAGCCACGAACGCATGCGCCAGAAGTGGTCCATGCCGTCGGCCATGGCCCGCGTCGTGAAAGGCGCCACCAGCTCGACGATCGCCCCGGCGCGCTCGAAGGCACTCGCAGCCGCCTCCACCACCGCGCGCACCGCAGCCGCCACCGGGGTGCCCCAACCGGCATCCAGCCAGAGACCCAGACGCAGACCGCGCAACTCGATGCCGAGTTCGCGCCAGGCGATGTCCTGCCAGGGCAGGCTCATGGCGTCGCGCGCGTCGGGGCGGCTGAGCACCGTCATCGCCAGCGCCGCGTCGTCGACCGTGCGTGTCAGCGGGCCGGCCACGCGGCCGGCAAAGGGCGGATCGATCGGGATGCGGCCCAGGCTCGGCTTGAAGCCGAGCACACCGCACCAGGCCGCTGGCAGACGGATCGACCCGCCAATGTCGGTGCCGAGGTGGATCGGCCCGTAACCCGCGGCGCAGGCGGCCGCGGCGCCGGCGCTGCTGCCGCCGGGGTTCTTGCGCAGGTCCCAGGGGTTGCGGGTGAGCTTGTGAAAACTCGACAGGCCCGACGACAACATGCCGTAGTCGGGCATCGTCGTCTTGCAGACGATCACCGCGCCGGCTTCGCGCAGCCGCGCGGCCGGTGGCGCGTCGGCGGCGGCCGGGGTGAGCAGTGAGGCGGCGGTGCCCAGCGGCGTGGGCGTGCCGCGGGTGGCGATGTTGTCCTTGATCGTCACCGGCACGCCGTCGAGCGCACGGGCTTCGCCGCGTTGCCAGCGGCCCTCGCTGTCACGCGCGGCTTGCAGCGCGGCGTCTGCATCGAGCGCCCAGGTGGCAGCGATCTTCGGCTCGCAGCGCTCGATGCGGGCGAGCACATCGCGCAGCACATCGACAGGGGAGGTCTCGCGCGACGCGTACAGCGCGAGCAATTCCACGGCGCTGCGGTCGTGGAGCGTGCCCATGGTCAGACGGCCGGGCGCGACGCCATGAAGCGGGCCAGGTTCTTCGCCGCCTGCGCGCGCGCCTTGGCGCGCAGCATCGGCGTCCAGCCGAACAGCCAGCCCGGCGTGCCCAGGGCCTGGCGCGCCCAGCGCCAGAAGTCGAAGCGGTCGCGGTGGCGGGTGATCAAGCCGGCGCTGTCGAACTCGAACTCGGCGTCGATGATGTTGTGCACGATGCGCCCGGTGGCCGAGAAGTTGTAGGTCGGCTCCCAATGCGCGCTGCGCTCCGTGATCTGACTCACTTCAAGCTTCCATGCATCGCGGCCCTTGGTCTTGACGGCGTCACAGAGCATGGACCACATCGCGCCGATCTGGGCCCTTCCCTTCAGGGAGAACGCTTCATCGTCGAATGTCGCATCCGCCGTGTAGCAGGAGGCCATCGTTTCCGCGTCGAGCCGCGCGAACGCGGCGTACAGGCGCTCGACCGTGGCGCGGCCCGCCCCGCTCATTGCCAGCTCACCGCGGCCATGTCGTTGGCGAAGATCGGCGAGGCGGCCCACAAACCCTTGAGGCCCTGGCGCGAGACCGACACGTTGGTCGGGTTGAACAGGAAGGCGTTGACGGCGTCGGTGGCGATCAGGCGCTGCAGATCACCGAACAGCTTGGCACGCTCCTTGGCGTTACCGGCGGCGGCATGCTGGGCCGCGAGATCGCGGAAGGCCTTGCTGTCGTAGCCCCAGTAGTAGCCGGTGTTGGCGTACTGCATGTAGTCGAGCGGCTCGACGTGGTTGATGACGGTGAGATCGAAGTTGCCCTTGAAGGTGCCGCCCAGCCACTGCGCCCACTCCACGTTCTCGATCTTGGCGATGATGCCGACCTTGGCCAGTTGCGCGATCAGCACCTCCCCGCCCTTGCGTGCGTACTGCGGCGGCGGCAGGGTCAGGGTGACGTTGAGTGGCGTGGCGACACCAGCCTCCTTGAGCAGCGCCTTGGCGCGCTCGGGGTCGTAGGGGTACATGGCAGTCAGATCGACATAACCCGCATCGGTGGGCGCGAAGTGGCTGCCGATGGGCTTGCCCAGGCCCTCGAGCACGCCGTCGATGAAGGCTTTGCGGTCGATGGCGTGCATCAGGGCGCGGCGCACGCGCACGTCGTCGAAGGGCTTCTTCTTATTGTTGATGCTCATGATGCCCTTGCCCGCGGTGGCGCCCAGGCTGACGACGAAACGCTTGTCGGCCTGCAACTGCTTGACCGCCTGCGGTGCATCCAGCCGGGGCACGCCGTCGATGTCGCCGGCCAGCAGCGCAGCCACGCGCGCGGCCGGGTCGTTGATGAAGCGGAAGGTGACGCGCTCGATCTTCACCGCCTTGGCATCGCGGAAGCCCGGCCACTTGGCCAGCGACACCGAGGCACCCTTCTTCCAGTCCTCGAACGTGAAGGGGCCGGTGCCGATCGGCTTGGTGGCGGTGCCGGCAGCGCTCTTCGGGTCAAGGACCACGGCGGTATTCTCGCCCATGCGAAAGAGGAAGTTGCCGTCGGCATTGTTCAGCGTCAGGATCACCGTGTGGGCATCGGGCGTGTCGATGCGCGCGATGTTGTCGAACACCGCCTTCTTGGCCTTGTTGGTGCTCTTGTCGTCCTTGGCGCGCTCGAAGCTGAATTTCACGTCGGCGGCGTCGAAGGCCTCACCGTCGTGGTACTTCACGCCCTTGCGCAGCTTGAAGGTGTAGCTCTTGCCGTCGGGATCCATAGTCCAGCTCTCTGCCAACAGCGGCGTCACCGCGCCGTCGACGTTGATCTTGGTCAGGCCCTCGAGCACGTTGTAGTGAACGATCTCGCCGATGGCCGCGGCCGGTGCGATGGTCGGATCCAGACCCGTCGGCTCGAGCACCATGGCCAGGGTGACGCGGGTCTTGTTGGCCTGGGCCTGCGCTGCGCCGGCGATGGACAGGGCAGCGGTCAGGATCAAGACGGCGGAGCGGGAGAGTGTCATCAGGAGCCTCCGGAGGCGGATCGAGGAAACAAGGGTGCATGCTGCCACATCGGCGACCAGCAGCCAGGGCCGGATCACATCACGCCGACGGGCTGCGAGACAACCACTGCGGCTGCGGCAGCGCCGACAGCAGGCGTTGTGTGTAGGGGTGAGCCGGGGCGCGCAGCACCTCGTCGGGCCGCCCGCGCTCGACCACGCGGCCGTGCTGCAACACCAGCAAGTCGTCGGCCATGCGCTCGACCACTGCCAGGTCGTGGCTGATGAACAGATAGGCCAGCCCGAAGCGTTGCTGCAAGTCCTGCATCAGGTTCAGCACCTGGGCCTGGACCGAGACGTCGAGCGCACTGACCGGCTCGTCGGCGACGATCAGCTTGGGCTGCGTGATCAGGGCGCGCGCGATGGCGATGCGCTGGCGCTGACCGCCAGAGAACTCGTGCGGCACCTTGTCCAGGTCCTGCGCGGCGTTCAGTCCCACTGCATCGAGCATGGCCGCGGCGCGCTCGCGGCGCTCGGCCCGCGTGACATGGTCGAGCTTCTCCAGCGGCTCAGCCACGGTGCGCGCGATCGACATGCGCGGGTCGAGCGAACTGTAGGGGTCCTGGAACACCATCTGAAAGTCGCGCCGCGCGTGACGCAGGGCCGCCGGTGCGAGCGCGTGCAGATCGCGGCCCTCGAACAGCACGCGGCCGGCGTCGGGCGCCTCCAACGCCATCACCAGCCGCGCCAGCGTGCTCTTGCCCGAGCCCGACTCGCCGACGATGCCCAGGGTGGTGCCGGCGGCCAGGGTGAAGCCGACATCGTCGAGCGCAGTGATCGTCTGTGCTGTCTCGAAGAGCCGCGTGCGAACGAGTGGATACTTACGCGCAAGCGACTCTACCCTCAGCAGACGCTCAGTCGGCAACCCGCTCATCTGGCCTGCCCCGGTCGCCACGGTGGGCAGCGCTTCGGATCTGCCCAGTCTGGCGCCGTGGGTGGCCAGACGAACCTGTCGGTACCTGGGATGCGTTGTTCAGGCGGGGTGTGGTACTCATAGAAGTATTGCGTGCACGACGCCCGCAGGCCTGTGCTGTAGAGGCCGAAGCGCAGACTGTTCGCCAGCTCTGCACGAAATGCTGCAACAAGCGCGTCCCACTGCTCTGGCGCCAGCACGCGGGTCTCGTCGACCTTAGGCGATTCCGCCAATGCAACGCGCGCCCAGCCCCACGACGTAGCGCCCCCTTGTGCGACGACTCCGGCAGGTGTGGCCAACAGTTGAATCAACAAGGGCGCACGAGTTCGCCCTCCCTGATCCACCCCTCCAAGCAACCAGGTCAAGCCGCGGATGCGCTGGTTCGTGTTTGGTTCATCGCGCTCGGCTTCGAACACAACCAGCAAGGCGTCGCAGTCGCACGCGCGCAGGTAGGGTCTCAGCTCGCTGCGAAACTCGTCGAGCTTGGTTTCGCGCCACGCAGATTTGGCGTCGCGCACCTTCGTCGCGAGCGTGGCCAGGCTTGTGCGATCGATGGCTATGCGGCGAACGTCGAAGCGCTCCTCAGCCGCCAGCTCTTTCTTGACCTCGTCAAAGATCAGGTCTGCGAGCCGCATGTCCGGCACGTCAATCTTTCGCTCAACGTTGCCGAACACGACGAACCCAATCCGCTTCAGGGTGAGTTCGTCCCCGGCCAGCACCAGGACGCCGATGCGTCGCGCGGTGTTGGCCAAGTCGGATGTTTGAGCCTGTGCGAGAGTGCACCAGATCGAGACCAGCATGGTCACCCAGGTTCTCTTACCCATATCTGCTCCGGTTCGAAGTCTCTATCTCGATGATGAATCACGTTGGGCGTGACGTGGGCAACGCACAGTGTGACCGGGGCCGACATCCTGTGTCGCGGGAGGTGCGGAGCGGCAGGGTTCAATCACGAACGCGCACCGGTCAGCAAACGCACATCCCGCCGGCATCTCGTGCAGCGCCGGCACCCGGCCGGCGATGGTGGCCAGCGGCACGCGCCGGTCGCTGCCCAGGCGCGGCCGTGCGGCGAACAGGCCGCGGGTGTAGGGGTGGGCGCGGCGCTCGAAGACTTGCTGCGTCGGCCCGCTCTCGACGATGCTGCCGCCGTACATCACGGCCAGGCGCTCCACACGCGCGGCCATCACGTCCAGGTTGTGGCTGATCAGCAAGAGGGCCATGCCGCTGTCGCGGCGCAGTTCGTCGAGCAGGTCGAGCACCTCGCGCTGCACCGTGGTGTCCAGGGCGGTGGTTGGCTCGTCGGCGATCAGCAGATCGGGGCCGCAGGCCAGCGCAATCGCGATCACCACGCGCTGGCGCTGTCCGCCCGAGAGCTGGTGCGGATGGCTGTCGAGGCGCTCGCGCGCCTGTGGCAACTGCACCCGCTCCAGCAGGCGCAGCGCTTCGGCGCGCGCCGCCGCCGCACCGAGTCCGCGGTGCAGGCGCAGAGGCTCGGCGATCTGATCGCCGATGCGGTGCAAAGGGTTGAGGGCCGTCATCGGTTCCTGGAAGACCATGGCGATGCGGTCGCCGCGCAACTGGCACAGCGCGTCTTCGTCCAGCGTCGTCAGCTCGCGCTCGTCCAGGCGGATCGAACCCGCGACGCGGGCGCCGTCGGGCAGCAAACCCATCAGCGCCAGCGCCGTCATCGACTTGCCGCAACCCGACTCGCCGATCAGGCCCAGCGTGCCGCCGCGTTCCAGCGCGAAGCTGACGCCACGCAGTGCATCGACATGGCCCTGGGCGGTGGCGAGGGTGACGCGCAGGTCGCGCACTTCAAGCAGCGCTGTCATCGCGCGGCGCTGGGGGCGAGCAGCATGTCGAGGTAGGCGCCCGCAAGACGCTGCGATTCAGGCACGCCCAGACGCGCCAGCAACGCATCGGCGATGGCCTGGCCTTCGACCACGGTCTGGTCCTCGCGCAACACCACCTCGATCTCCAGAAACTCACCCAAGCCTTTGACGCAATCAAGGTGGATGCGGGTGGGGCCGACGAGCAGCAGCTGGCGTTGCTTGCGCACGCGGCCGAACACACCGTGAGCGCGCGTCAGCGCGTCACGCAGTGCAGCCGGCTCAGCAGTCACCACGCGCACATAGTCCGACAGCTTGGGGCCCGCGGTGTCGGCGCGGTGGTAGTGGATCAACTCGCCCTGGCCGTTGCCAAAGTCACGCAGCTTCAGCCGACCGTGCGTGCAGACGAAGAAGGTGTCGTCCTGCGCAATCGCTTGCGGTGCGCGGTCCGCGAGCGCCTGCGCGATCGGCAGCAAGGCTTCGACGCTGGCGATTCGCGCCTTGATCTCGATGTTGCGTGGCACAGGTGCTCAGCCCTCGGCGGCGATCTTGCGCAGCGCTTGCGCGAAGACCTCGGGCGGCTGGCCGCCGGAGATCAGGTGGCGCCGATTGATGACGACCGCTGGCACGGCGCTGATGCCGGCCTCCTGCCAGAAGCGCTCGGCGTCGCGCACCTCGTCGGTGAACTCGGCGCTGGCCAGCACGGCAGCGGCTCGCGTGCCGTCGAGCCCAACCGCCACGGCCAACTCAAGCAGCACGTCGTGAGCGCCTGGGTTGCGGCCGTCACCGTGGTAGGCCTGGAGCAAGGCGTGTTTCAGCGCATGCTGGCTACCGGCCTTGCCTTCGACACCAGCCCAATGCAGCAGCCGGTGGGCGTCAAAGGTGTTCCACACGCGCTTGCGCTCGCCGAACGTGAAGCCGACCGCCGCACCGCGCTCCGTGATGCGCTCGCGGTTCACGATCAACTGCTCACGGCCCATGCCGTACTTCGCCATCAGGTACTCGGCCGCGTCGGCGCCCTCGGCGCCCATCGTCGGGTTCAACTCGAAGGGCTGGAAGTGCAACTCGACGGCGATGTCGCCGCCGACCTCCTTCAGTGCCTGCTCGAACGAGGCCAGACCCACGGCGCACCACGGGCAGGCCACATCGGAAACGAAATCGATTTGCAAAGCCGTCATCGTTGCCTCGATAGTTTGGGGTCGAGCAGATCACGCAGCCCGTCGCCCATCAGGTTCAGGCCCAGCACCGCCAGCGCGATCGTCACGCCCGGGTAGACGGCCAGCAGCGGCGCGTCGAACAGCATGGTCTGCGCCTCATTGAGCATGCGGCCCCAGCTCGGCTGCGGCGGCTGGGTGCCCAGGCCGAGGTAGGACAGCGCGGCCTCGGCCAGGATGGCCAGGGCGAACTGGATCGTCGCCTGCACGATCAGCACGTTGGCGATGTTGGGCAGCACATGGTCGGTGGTGATGCGCCAGGCGCCCTTGCCGGCGGCGCGCGCGGCCAGCACGTAATCGAGGGTCCAGACGCTGCGCGCGCTGGCGCGTGTCAGGCGCGCGAAGACGGGAATGTTGAAGATGCCGATGGCCACGATGCTGGTCACGAGGCCGGGGCCGTAGATGGCCGTGAGCATGATGGCCGAGAGCAGGGCCGGGAAGGCGAAGGTGAAGTCGCTGGCGCGCATCACCAGTTCCTCCACCCAGCCGCGCCGCGCCGCTGCGAGACAGCCCAGCGCCACGCCCAGGGTCAGGCCGATGCCGACCGCCACGACGCCGACGATGATGGAGTTCTGGCTGCCGACCAGCAGTTGCGAGGCGATGTCGCGGCCCAGGCTGTCGGTGCCCAGCCAGTGCGCCCAGGACGGCGGCGCGAGCTTGTTCGGAATGTCGATCTCTGCAGGCGGGTAGGGTTGCCACAGCAGGGACAGCGCCGCGGCGAGCAGCAACAGCGCCACCAGCACCGAGCCGACGGCAAAGCTCCTGTGACCGAAAGCACGATGGAGGGTGCGCTCAGCCATGGCCAGCCACGCGCAGGCGCGGATCGATGACGGCGTACAGCACATCGACGACGAAGTTCACGAACACCACCACGGCCGCGAGCAGCAGCACCACGTCGCGCACCAGCACCAGGTCGCGGTTGGCGATGGCCTGGAACACCAGGCGGCCGATGCCGGGCAGCACGAAGACGTTCTCGACCACGATGGCGCCGGTGATCAGGTTGGCGAACTGCAGGCCCATGACGGTCAGCACCGGCACCATGGCGTTGCGCAACACGTGGCGCCAAAGCACCGCGCGTCGCGACAGGCCCTTGGCTCTCGCGGTGCGCACATAGTCTTCGCGCATGGCTTCGAGCACGGCCGAACGCGTGACGCGCGCCAGGATCGCCGCCTGCACCGCGGCCAGCGCCAGGGCCGGCAACAGCAGCGCCTTGAGGCCGGGCCACAAGCCGCCGCCGTCATCGTTGCGCCAACCGGGGAAACCGCCAGCACTCACCCACTGCAGCTGCACGGCGAAGAGCAGGATCAGCAGGATCGCCAACCAGAAACTCGGCACCGCCACGCCGAGTTGCGACAGCGCCATCACGCCGACGTCGCCGAGGCGGTTGTGGCGCGACGCGGCGTACACGCCGAGTGCGAGCGCCACCGCCACCGTCAGCGCCATCGCCAACAACGCCAAGGGCAGGCTGACCTGCAGGCGCTCGGCGATCAACTCGAAGGTGGGTGTGTCGTAGGCGTAGCTCATGGCGCTCTGGCCTTGCAGCAAGCCGCCGACCCAGGCGCCGTAACGCACCCACGCGGGTCGGTCGAGGCCCAGGCGGGCTTCGAGTGCGGCCAGAGACTCGGCCGTGGCGGTATCGCCGAGCATCACCTGGGCCGGGTTGCCAGGCAGCCACTCGAGCACCGCAAACAACACCAGCGACGCGACGACGAGCGTGGCTAGGAAGGTGGCAGCGCGCCGAAGCAGGAACAGCAGCATGGTCGCGGCGGAGTATCCTGCATCGCCGCATTTCAGCGCCTCGGTCGACCATGCCAACCTTGCCCCTGCTCGGTGCCAGCAACCATGTCTTCATCGGTGGCCGCTGGCGCGATGGCGCGGTGCGCGAAACCCTGCCGCTGCTCAACCCCTCCGACGGCGCCCGGCTGGCCGAGATCGCCCGCGGCAACGCCGCCGACATCGACGCCGCCGTGGCTGCGGCGCAGGCCGCCCTCGACGGCGATTGGGGCCGGCTGACCGCGACCGAACGCGGCCGCGCACTGATGCGCTTGTCGCAGCGGGTGTTGGCCGCAGCGGAAGATCTGGCACATCTCGAAGCCCTGGATGTCGGCAAGCCGCTCAAGCAAGGCCGTGTCGACGCCCTGGCCCTGGCCCGCTACCTCGAGTTCTACGCCGGCGCGGCCGACAAGGTGATGGGCGAGACGATTCCCTTTGCCGCCGGCTACACCGCGCTCACCCTGCGCGAGCCGCATGGCGTGACGGGTCACATCGTGCCCTGGAACTACCCGATGCAGATCATCGGACGCAGCGTCGGCGCCGCCCTGGCGATGGGCAATGCCTGCGTGCTCAAGCCCGCCGAAGAGGCCTGCCTCACGGCCCTGGCCTTCGCGCAACTGGCTGCCGAATCCGGCTTGCCGGCAGGGGCCCTGAACGTGGTGCCGGGCCTGGGCGAGGAGGCCGGCGCCGCCCTGAGTGCACACCCGGGTGTCGCGCACCTGTCCTTCACCGGCTCGGTGGCGGTCGGCCGCCTGGTGCAGGCCGCGGCGGCGCTCAACACGATCCCGGTCACCCTGGAACTCGGCGGCAAGAGCCCGCAGATCGTGTTCGCCGACGCTGACCTCGACGCCGCCCTGCCCTTCCTGGTCAATGCGGGCATCCAGAACGCAGGCCAGACCTGCTCGGCGGCCTCGCGCATCCTGGTCGAGCGCTCGCGCTTCGACGAGGTAGTGCAGCGCATGGCGGAGCGCTACCGTGCGCTGCGCGTCGGGCCGGCGCTGGCCGACCGCGACGTGGGGCCGCTGATCTCGGCGCGGCAACGGCAGACCGTGGAGCGCTATCTGTCGATGGCCCGCGACAGCAATCTGGTGGTGGCGGCCCAAGGCGTGATCGACGCGGACGCGCCCCCCGGCGGCTTCTATGTGCGACCGACCCTGCTCGCGCCGGTGGGCGACACGCATGCCCTGGCCCAGGAGGAGATCTTCGGTCCGGTGCAGGTGGTGATCCCGTTCGATGGCGAGGACGACGCGGCCCGCATCGCCAATGGCACGGCCTACGGTCTGGTGGCCGGCGTGTGGACGAGAGACGGCAGCCGCGCCCTGCGCGTGGCGCGCGCGCTCAAATGCGGGCAGGTCTTCGTCAACAACTATGGCGCGGGCGGCGGGGTCGAGTTGCCCTTCGGCGGCGTGAAGGCCTCGGGCCATGGGCGCGAGAAGGGTTTCGAAGCGCTGTACGGTTTCTCGAGTTTGAAAACGGTGGCCATCCACCACGGCTGAGGGAGCAGGCAGTGAGACTGAAAGACAAAGTCGCCATCGTGACGGGTGGTGGATCAGGCTTCGGCGCCGGCATCGTGCGCAAGTTCGTGACCGAAGGCGCCCAGGTCTTGGTGGCCGACGTCAACCTGGAAGCCGCAATGGACGTGGCGGCCAGTGTCGGCGGTGCGGCGCGGGCCTTGCGCGTCGATGTGGCCAGCGGCGGCGACGTGCGGCTGATGATGGAGGCCGCTGAGCTGCATTTCGGGCGCCTGGACATCCTCGTCAACAACGCCGGCGTCACGCACCTGCCGCAGCCGTTGGAAGACGTTTCGGAGGCCGACTTCGACCGCGTTTTCGCGGTCAACATGAAGGCGATCTACCTCGCGATGCGCGAGGTGGTGCCGCGCTTCAAAGCCAATGCGCCTGGGGTCAAGGGCATCCGTGGCGTGGTGCTGAACATGGCCAGCACGGCGGGCGTGAGCCCGCGCCCGCGCCTGGCCTGGTACAACGCCAGCAAGGGCTGGGTCATCACCGCCACGCGCGCCAACGCGGTGGAGTTGGCGCCCTTCGGCATCCGCGTCGTGGCCCTCAACCCGGTGGCCGGCGAAACCCCACTGCTCAAGTCGTTCATGGGCGAGGACACGCCCGAGATGCGCGCCAAGTTCTTGTCCACCATTCCCCTGGGCCGCTTCTCGACGCCCGAAGACCTCGGCAATGCGGCCTGCTACCTGTGCAGCGACGAAGCCTCGATGGTCACCGGCGTGTGCATGGAGGTGGACGGCGGGCGGTGTATCTGATGGACCACCCCGAAGCGGCTGCGCCGCCTCCCCTCAAGGGGCACCGCCAGCGGCCGGGCGAAGCCCGTTCCGCGGCGTTTGCTTGTATCGGCTGACCCTGCGCCCTGCACAGTGTGAGCTGCAGGCGGTGCTGCCCGG
>JANNFB010000113.1:0-14876 GCA_031379365.1 Burkholderiales bacterium | reverse complement strand
GCCGACTACGACATCGTCAATGTCGAGAACGACCACCGCTACCGTGACTTCTGGCAGACCTACCACGGCATGACCGAGCGCATGGGCGTGACGGCGCAAGTGGCCAAGATCGAGATGCGCCGGCGCCTGACCCTGATCGGCGCCATGTTGCTGCAAAAGGGGGAGGTCGACGGCATGTTGTGCGGTACCTGGGGTACCACCCATGCCCACCTGCACTACATCGACCAGGTGATCGGCAAGCGCGACGGCGGCAGCCCGC
This sequence comes from Burkholderiales bacterium, assembly GCA_031379365.1. GTDB lineage: Bacteria > Pseudomonadota > Gammaproteobacteria > Burkholderiales > Burkholderiaceae_C > CADEEN01. The sequence continues at coordinate 14,617 of JANNFB010000113.1, read as the reverse complement.
GCACAGCGCAAGACGTCCGCGTCTACGCCTGCATGAACGCCCTGTTGCTGCCCGGGCGCCAGGTCTTTCTGGTCGACACCCACGTCAACGCCGACCCCAGCGCCGAGGAGCTGTGCGAGATCACCGTGATGGCCGCCGAAGAGATGCTGCGCTTTGGCGTGCAGCCCAAGGCGGCCTTGCTGTCGCATTCCAACTTCGGCACCAGCGAGTTGCCAAGCGCACTGAAGATGCGGCGCACGCTGGCCCTGCTGCGCGAGCAGGCGCCCTGGCTGGAAGTTGACGGCGAAATGCACGGCGACGTGGCCCTTGACGGCGCCGCCCGCGCGGCGGTCATGCCCCGCTCCACCTTGGCCGGGGACGCCAATTTATTGGTGCTGCCGAACATCGACGCCGCGAACATTTCCTACAACCTGCTCAAGACCGCTGCCGGCGGCGGCATCGCCATCGGCCCGGTGCTGCTCGGTGCGGCCAAGCCAGTCCACATCCTGACGGCGTCGGCCACGGTGCGCCGCATCGTCAACATGAGCGCGCTCACGGTCGCCGACGCCAACGCCCTTCGCTGACCGCCCCCCAAACGGGTGCGGTGGTCTCAAGATCAATGACTGAGCGCGTTGTAGGTCATTGATTTTAATGAACAATACCGGGAGTGTTTGCTCACAAACACAGTAGGGGCACTGCCCCAATTTTGGGCAAAGGCTTGAGCTTTTTCGGCCGATCCATTACCATCCTCGTTTGAATATTTAGGGTAAACCCGTGAAAACCGCTGGGACAAGTGGGGCAGGTCGGCCAAGCCACGTGATTCGAAAGTTGGGGCTTGCTTTGGCCCTGGCGGCTGGCTTGATTGGACCTGCGCTGGCTCGCGCACCGCTGAATGAAGACGCGGTGGTGGCGCTGGCGGCGCTACCGGCCGAGGCCCGCCTGACCGACCAGCTGATCCGCAGCAATGGCCCGTTTCCGTACACCAAGGACGGCAGCGTCTTCGGCAACCGGGAGAGGCAGCTGCCCAGACAAGCCCGCGGCTACTACCGCGAGTACACCGTCAAGACGCCGGGGTCGCGCGACCGGGGGGCCAGACGCATCGTGTGCGGCGGCCTGCAGCCAACGACGCCCGAGGCCTGTTACTACACCGGCGACCACTACGCGAGCTTCAAACGCATCGTGCAGTGATCAGCCAGCAACCGAGTTCTTTTTTCTTTCTTTGACTTGAGGAGGCACGCGACCATGCTCTTGCAGACAGTCCGTCCAAACATTGTTCAGTCCATACGCGCTTATCGCGTCGAGGACCTGATGCAGGCGGCACATGACGCCGGCCAGCATTTCCTTTACGCCAACATGGCCAACGCGCAGTCCAAACAGGAAGTGCTCGATGGCATCGCCGAGTCCTTCACTTTCCCGACGCATTTCGGCAAGAACCTCGATGCGTTGTACGACTGCATGACCGATCTGGTGCAGAAGTCAGGCGCGCAGCCGGGCTTCGTGGTGGTACTGGAGCAGTTGCCTGACAACCCGCGCTTCGATCGCGAAACGCGCGAGCAGTTGCTCGACGCGTTCCGCGACGCCGCAGACTACTGGGCGGAACGGAAGATACACTTCAGGTGCTTCTATTCTTTTCAGTAGCCCGCTCCCCGGAAATCGGGTCATGGGAGCGGGCGGCGGATGTGGCCCCCACAAGCAACCCCAGCCAAGAGGCTGGTACCAGCAAGGCGAAAACTGCAGCGGCCGCCAAGGCGGCTGCGGCAACAGCTAGTTTCGGCATGAACATGCCCCTGATGAGCAGCGCCTTTGACACGGCGATGTGGCTCGACGCGGCCTGACACAGGCACGCGAAGTGACAAAGGCGGCTTCGGCCGCCTTTTTTGTTGCCTGCTCAGCCCAGATCGGCCTTCAGGTAATGAGCGCCCGCGATCGGGTTGAAGTAGTAGGGCGGGATGTCTTCGAAGCCGAGGCTGGCGTACAGGCCGCGTGCGGCTTCCATGTCGTCCAGGGTGTCGAGCAACATCACCGAGTAGCCGGCCTGGCGGCCGCGGTCCAGCAGGGCCTGGGCCAGCAGGCGCCCCAGGCCGAACTTGCGGTAGGCGGGGCGAACATAGAGCCGCTTCATCTCGCAGGCATTGCCGTAGTCGCAATCAGCCAGGCGGCGCATTGCACCGCAACCAGCCACCTCGCCGCCCACCAGGGCCAGCAGCAACGCGCCTGCGGTCGGGGCGTACTCGCCGGGCAGCGCAGCCAATTCGGCATCGAAGTTCTGGAAGCACAAGTCGACATCCAGGCTCATCGCGTAGTCGCGGAAGATGGCGCGCGTGGCCTCGAGCAACTCGGGCGTCGCGGGCGTCATGAGTTCGACGAGGGGCGCCGTCATGGCGTGCCGAAGCTGCCGATCCACCAGGCAAACGCGGCAGCCGCCAGCACCACCACCAATGCCAGCACGCGCTGGGCCGGCCCGTCGCGAGAGGCCGGTATATCGGCAGGCAAGGCGGCATCGCCGTGGATCATGGGGGCGAGCAAGTTCTTCTTGCGGCGCCAAAGGTAGTAGAGGACGGCCGCCACATGAACCACTGACAGCACGATCAACACCACCTTGCCGACTTCTTCGTGCCAGGCGCTGGCGGCGTTGGCAATGCGGCTGGAGACGAAGCGGTTGAGCGGCCCTGTGGTGGCTATCTCGTCGTCTGCCACCAGCCCGGTGGCCACCTGCACGGCCAACAGCAACAACAGGGCCCAAACCGAGAGCGCGCCCACGGGGCTGTGGCCGATGTCATAGCGACCCCCCGGGCCTGTGTCACCGCGCAGGTAGGCGATGACGCTGCGCGGGCCGTAGAGGAAGGCCGAAAAGCGGGACCAAAGGCCGCCGACAAAGCCCCACACCAACCGGAACGCCAGCAGCGCCAGCACCAACAGGCCCAGCCGGGTGTGCCAGACCATGGCATTGCCGCCGATCTGGCCGCTCACCACCGAGCCGACAACCGCCAGCGCCAGCAACCAGTGAAACAGCCTTGTCGGCAGGTCCCAGACGCGGGTGGGGCGCAGCGCCGCTTCGGCAGTCGGAGAACTCATGGCTTGGGCAGAACCCATCGCAGTGGAAGCATGCACAACGATAACGCGTGATTTGGTCGCCGGCTTGCGGCGATACGAGGGCTTACCCGATACAGGCAAGTCAGCCAGGGGGAGCTGCGTAAACTGGATGCACCCGCACCGGTCGACCGATCACTGCGGCCCCGGCGTTTGAACGCCCCTTTTGGAGGATCCTGCATGTCGTCGATGAAGTACCGCCCCGCCCTGCTCAGTGCCGCTTTGGGATGTTTGATCGCGCTCACTGCGTTGCCGGCGGCAGCCCAGTTCCGCAACGCCGATGCCGCGATCAAGTATCGCCAGAGCGCGATGACGCTGCAGTCCAATCACATGGGGCGGCTGTTTGCCATGATCAACGGTCAAGTGCCGTTCGACGCCAAAGTGGCGGCCGAGAACATCGAGATCGTCGCGCTGCTCAACAGCCGCGCTCAGTTCGCCGCGTTCATCGATGGCAGCGACAAGGGCAACACCCGCGCCAAGCCCGAGATCTGGGTCGAAAAGGACAAGTGGGCCGCTGCAGTGGCCAAGAGCCAGGATGACGTGCTGAAGCTGGCCGCAGCCGGCAAGAGCGGCAACCTCGACACGATCAAGACGGCCGCCGGGGCCGTCGGCCAAAGCTGCAAGGCCTGCCACGACGCCTATCAGAAGCCGCAGTAAGGACGGCCGCTGCCGCGGACCAGCCCGCCTCGGCGGGCTTTTTCATGCCTGTGCATCGGCCCAACCGAGCACAACCCGTCGCGTCATCGCCGACTTCTTCTCGATCTTGGTCACCACCACCGCGCCGATCTCGGCGGTGTTGGCCACATGCGTGCCGCCGCAGGGTTGCAGATCGACGCCATCGATCTCGAGCACGCGCACGCGGCCCAGGCCGCGCGGCGGCTGCACGCTCATGCTGCGCACCAGGCCGGGGTTGGCGTCGAGCTCGGCCTCGCTGATCCAGCGGTGGCGAACCGGATGCGCCTCGGCGACCAGGCGGGCAATGCCGGCCGTCAGCGTTTCCTTGTCGAGCGGCTCGAGCATGTGGAAGTCGAGCCGCGCGTAGCCCGCCGTGATCGAGCAGCCATCGACCGGGTTCGGCACCAGCGCGCACAGCAGGTGCGTCGTGGTGTGAAAGCGCATGTGGCGGTGGCGGCGGTCCCAGTCGATCTGCGCCGTCACGACTGTGCCGGGCGCCAGCAGCGACAGGTCGGCGTCGGGCGCGAGCAGATGCAGCACCGCGCCCGGGAACGCCTTGCTCTTGCGCGCCTCGGTGATCGCGACGCGGCGGCGGTCGGCCAGAAGCAGCTCGCCGGCATCCCCGGCCTGGCCACCGCCGAGCGGGTAGAACACCGTGCGGTCGAGGATCACCCCGCCTTCGCTCAGGGCCAGCACCGTGGCGCTGCACTCGCGCAGAGTCGCGTCATCGCGGAACAGTTCCTCGGTCATCGTCACCCCTTGCCCTCGTCACCGGCCAGCACACGCGCGAACACCGTGCGGTCGACATTGCCACCGCACAGCGTGACGCCAACGGTCTTGCCGCGCCAGTGGTCACGCTGTTGCATCGCGGCGGCGAGCGACGCCGCACCGGCGCCCTCCGCCGCATTGTGGGTGTCGGAAAACATCGCCCGCATCGCCGCCGCGACCTCGTCGTCAGTGATGGCAACGATGTCGTCGACCTCACGCCGGATCAGCGCCAGCGGCTCTTCGTCGGGCACGCGGCAGGCCATGCCGTCGGCCAGCAGCGTGCTCACCGGCGCCTCGAGGCAGCGGCCGGCGCGGAAGGAGCCGAGGTAGGCCGTGGCGTGGGCCGAGACCACGCCGACGATGCGCGTGGCCGCGCCGGTGTGGGCGCGCGCCGCGATGCAGGCGCAGATGCCCGAGCCCTGGCCAACCGGCACGAACACCACCGCCGGCTGCACGGCCCGAAAGAACTCGATCCAGTAGCTGGCGACGCCGCGCACCAGATCGCGGTGGAACGAGGGCACGAAATGCAGCCCACGTTGCTGCGCCAGTGCGGCAGCGTGCTCGCGCGCCTGCTGGAAATCGCTGCCGTGCTCGATCAGTTCGGCGCCGAGCGCTCGCATCGCGGCGTTCTTTTCAACCGAGTTGCCCTGCGGCACGACGATCGTGGCCGACAAGCCGTGCCGCTTCGCCGCGAAGGCGATCGACTGGCCATGGTTGCCGCGCGTGGCGCTGATGACGCCGCGGCAGGCCGGCTCGCGCTCGGCCAGGCCCTGCAGATAGACCAGGCCGCCGCGCACCTTGAAGGCGCCGAGCGGTGTGTGGTTCTCGTGCTTGACCCAGACCTCGGTGCCGAGTCGCTGGCGCAGCAGCGGCCAGGCGTACTGCGGCGTCGGCGGCATCGCTGCATACACCGTGCGTTGCGCGGCCTCGAGATCCTCGGTGCGGAAGGTTTGCATGGCGAATCAGTTCGAAGTGAGTGTGATGCGACCGCGCGGCGTGTCGAGCGTGGCGATCAGGGCCGGGCCGGCATCGGCGGCATGTGCCACACCGCAGCCGTCCAGCGCCTCGATCGCGGCCGGCGCCAGTCCGCGCAGAGTCAAGGCTTGCAGCGTGATGCCCGGCTTGGCCATCGACGCGACTGGATGCGGCGTGCGGCCCCAGTCGATCAGCGTCGGCAGGGCGCCGGCGGCCAGCACGCGGCCGTCGTCCGGCACGCTGATGCGCCACTCGAGCCGGCCTTGCGGCGTGTCGCGCGAGGCCGTGATGACCGGCCCGATGTCCAGGCCCGCCGCACGCAAGGCCTGGCCCCGCGCCTCGATGGCGACGGTGCGCGCCACCCAGTGCAGCAGGCGCGGTCCGTTGCGCAAGTCGAGCGTGTCCAGGCCGAACCAGCGCGCGCGCGCCGGCACTGGCGCGTCCGGGTCGATGGCGATGATCTCGAAAAAGGCTTGCGGAAAGGCCGCGCTGCTGATGTCGAACAGGCGGTTGTGCGTGCCCATCAAAGGATGCTTACCGCCCGGGCCGGGCGTGACGCCGAGCACCGCCTCGCACCACTGCACGCCCTCGGCCAGCGTGGCCGCTGCCACCACCACGTGATCGAGCACGGCGCTCACAGGGTGACGCTGCCTTGCACGACGGCAATGCTGTCGCCGCCGATCCAGATGTCGTCGCCTTGCTGCGCCACATGCACGCGGCCAGCGCGGCCGAGGGCTGCACCCTGCGCCGCCACATAGGTCGGCGGCGCCAGGCCATCGCCGATCAGCCACTGCGCCAGCGCCGCGTTCAGGCTGCCGGTCACCGGGTCTTCGGCCAGGCCACCGCCGGGCGCAGGGAAGAAGGCGCGCACTTCGAAGGCCGGTTGCACGCCTGCGCTGTGGGCCCCGACGACGCCGACCTTGCCGGGCCCCGCCGCAGCGCCGACGACACCGATCTCCAGACCCGACTCGCTGCCGAGCAGCGGCCGCAGCGCCAGCACTGCCTCGGCCGAGGCCAGCATCACCGCCTTCCAGGCCGGGCCGTTGTCGCAATGCTGGTGGGCGACGATGGCGGCGCGCGGCACCTGCAGAAAGCGCGCGATGCGCTCGACCATGGCCTCGTCGAGCGGCCCGCTGCGGCGCCGCGGCGGCGCAGCAAAGGCCAGGCGCGTGCCGTCGCGGCGGATGCGAACGAGGCCGACGCCGCATTGCTGCACCACCTCGCCCGCGGTGCGCGGCGACCCGCCCGCCGCCAGCCAGGCGTGGCAGGAACCGAGCGTCGGGTGGCCGGCGAAGGGCAGCTCGACGGTGGGCGTGAAGATGCGCACGCGGTAGTCGGCGCCCGGGTCGGTGGGTACGAGCAGGAAGGTGGTTTCCGACAGATGGGTCCAGCGCGCGAAGGCGGCCATCTGCTCGTCGCTCAGGCCGTCTGCGTCGTGCACAACGGCCAGCGGGTTGCCGAGCAGGGCGCGGTCGGTGAAGACATCGAGCTGCGTGAAGCGAAACTCCTGCGTGCTCACAGCGCCGCCTCCGCGCGGCGCAGCACGCGCGCCAGCGCCGCGATGCCAGCTTCGATCTGGTCAGCGGCCACCGTGACGAAACTCAGCCTGAGCGTGTTGCGCAAGGGGGCGCCGGCAAAGAAGGGCTCGCCGGGAACGAAAGCCATGCCGGCTTCGACGGCCTGGGGCAGCAGCGCCATTGCGTCCAGCCCGGCCGGCAAGTCGAGCCAGAAGAACATGCCGCCGACCGGCCGCTGCCATTGCGCCAGGCCGGTGAGGTGCTTGTGCAGCGCCGCGTCCATCGCATCGCGCTGCAGCTTATAGCGCGCACGGATCGTCGGCACATGCGTCTCGAGCAGGCCGCTGCGGATCACCTCAAAGACCACGCGCTGGTTGAAGATCGCGGTGTGCAGATCGGCCGCCTGCTTGGCCTGCAGCAGCTTCGGGCACAGCGCCGGCGGCGCGACCACATAGCCCAGGCGCAGACCCGGCGCCAGCACCTTGGAGAAGGAACCGAGGTAGAGCACCCCCTCCGGCCACCGGGCGGCCAACGGTGCGGGCGGCGGCGCGTCGTACCAGAGGTCGCCGTAGGGGTTGTCTTCGACCAGCGGCAGGCCCGCCGCGCGCGCGGCGTTCACGAGCGCCTCGCGCCGGGCCTCGGTGTAGACATGCCCGGTCGGGTTCTGGAAGTTGGGCAGCAGGTAGGCGAAGCGAGCGCGGTCGTTACCGACCGCGGCCGCCGCGGCCAGCGCCTCGGGCAACGGGCCTTCGTGGTCCGACTCGAGCGAGTCAACCTGCGGCTCATACGGCGCAAAGGCCTGCAGCGCGCCGAGGTAGGTCGGCGTCTCGACCAGCACCCGCGAGCCGGCATCGATCAGCACTTTGGCCGCCAGATCGAGGCCCTGCTGGGAGCCATTGGTGATGAGCACCTGCGACGCGTCGACGCGCATGCCATGCTGCTGCGCCAGATGGGCCGCGACCCATTCGCGCAGCGGCGCAAAGCCTTCGCTGGCGGCGTACTGCAGGGCCTCGCGCGGAGCCTCGCGCAAGACCTTCTCGGTGGCGTCGCGCACCGCCTGGACCGGGAAGGTGTCGGCCGACGGCAGGCCGCCGGCCAGCGAGACGATGCCGGGTTGCTCGGTGACTTTGAGAATCTCGCGAATGATCGAGGGGTTCATGCGCTCGGCGCGACGGGCAAGCGTGAACGGGCTGGCAGTCGGGGTCATTGGCTATCGCCTCCTACGGTGTCAATCGGGTCTGGGGCTCATCGCGCGGTCACCGGCGCGGGCAAGCCGGGCAATCGCTTGCCGACGAACACGACGGCAATCACTGCCAGCGCGAACAGCACGGTGACTGCGTCGAGCCGCTCGCCGAGCACCGGCACCGCGAACAGCAGAGTCAGGAACGGTTGCAGCAGCTGCACCTGGCTCACGCGCATCACGCCCCCCAGGGCCAGGCCGCGGTACCAGGCGAAGAAGCCGAGCCACATCGAGAACACGGTGACGTAGAAAAAGCCACCCCAGGCCGCCGGGCGAATGTTGCCGGCCTCGAGCGGCCAGGTGATCAGCATGACCGGCAGCGTCAGCGGCAAGGAGAGCACCAGCACCCAGCAGATCACCTGTTCGGCCGGGATCTGCGCCGCCACCCGGGCGCCGGCCACATAGCCCACGGACGTGCTGGCCACGGCCAGCAGGAGCAAGCCGTCGGCCGCGCTCAGGCGGCCCTGGCCCTGCAGCATGGCGAAGACCAACACCAGTGCGCAGCCGACCAACGCGCAGGCCCAGAATGCCGCACTGGCGCGCTGGCGCAGCCACAGGGCAGCCACGACCGCCGTGCCCAGCGGCAGAACCCCTGTGATGACCGCGGCATGCATGGCCTCCACATGGCGCAGCGCCAAGGCCAGGAAGAGTGGGAAACCGAGCACGGTGCCGAGGGCACAGATCACCAGCGCCAGCCAGTGCGTGCGCGCGGGCCGCACCGCGCCGACCCAGCGCAGGTAGGCGAGGCTGAGCAACCCGGCCAGCGCCGCCCGCCCGGCCGTGACGAACGCCGGCGGCAGTTGCGGATTGCTGACATCCCCGACCGCCAGGCGCGTCATGGGCAGGGTCATGGCGAAGATGATCACCCCCAACGCACCGAGCGCGAAGCCGCGGGAGATGTCTTGTGTCGCCCGGCTCATGCGCGCAACATCCACAGCGCCGTGGCCACCAGCACCAGCGCCATCGCGCGGTTGAAGTTGCGCAGGCGCTGACCCTGGGCCAACCAACCGCGCAAGGCGGCGCCGACGAAGGCGTAGGTGAAATTGCTGGCGAATCCGTAGAAGGCCGCGATCGGCAATACCTGAGCGCTGCGCAGCAGGGTCTGGCCCTCGACCGTGATCCAGGTGGCCGAGATCGTGATCGCGTTGAGCCACGCCTTGCCATTGACGTACTGCAAGGCCACGCCGCGCGCGAAGCCGACGTCGAAATCGGTCGCGCGCTGCGCCACGCTGGCCGATGCGCCCGCACGCACCCACAGGCGCCCCGCCAGCCAGAGCATGTAGGCCACGCCGACCCAGCGCACGGCCTGGCCCAGCGCCGGCAGCGCCGCCACCAGCGCGCCGAGCCCGGCGATGCTGGCCAGCAGCAGCAAGCACCAGCCGACCGGCACCGCTACGACGAAGCGCATCGCGTGACGCAAGCCATGGTTGGCGGCGAGCGCCGCCGCCAGCGTGGTGTTGGGCCCGGGCGTGAAGGCCATGGCCGTCGCGTAGGCGAGCAGAGCGGCGAGTTCGGTCGGCGACATGGCCAGAGTCTAGGCTTGCCAAACAACACAGCAACAGTACACTTTGCCCGCCGCTGCCATCCTCTGTAATTCCCTGCACAGCAACACAGATGAACCCGCCGCCACCGCGCTTGACCGCACCCGCGCTTGAACGCGGAGCGCTTGCGACGCTGGCCGAACAACTGGCCGCTTTCTACGCCGAGCGCATCCGTGCAGGCGCCGTGTCTGCCGGCGCACGCCTGCCTTCGGTGCGCGAGGCGGCGCGGCGCCATGCGCTCGCGCCCAGCACCATCGTCGCCGCCTACGACCTGCTGCAAGCCCAGGGCTTGATCGAAGCCCGCCAGCAGAGGGGCTTCTTTGTGCGCGCGTCGCTCGCAGGCGCCCCGAGCGCTCATCACGCCGCGGCGCCGCAACGCAGCGCGCCGCCGCACGACGTGGCCGCGCTGATGCGCGGCATGTTCGAGCACCCGGCAGGCAAGTTGCCCTCGCCCGGCACCGGCACCTTGCCGCCCGACTGGCTCGACCTGCCCTTGCTGCATGGCGCCATGCGTCGCGCCCTGGCCGACGACGCTCGCGATCCGGCCAGCCTGCGCTACGGTGAGCCGGCCGGTGATGCGCGCCTGCGCAGCGCGCTGTCGCTGCGCCTGGGCCAGCTGGGCATTGCGGCGGGCGCGCAGCAGATCGTCACCACGGCCGGCGCGACACAGGCCCTGGACATCGTCTCGCGCCTGCTGCTGGCCCCCGGTGACACGGTGCTGGTGGACGAGCCCGGCTGGGCCGTCGAGTTCGCCCGCCTGACGCAGATGGGCATGAAACTGGCGCCGGTGCCGCGCGGCGTGGCCGGGCCTGACCTGGCCGTGCTGCGGCAGCTGCTCGAGAGCAGTGCGAAACCGCGCGTGTACATCACGGTTTCGGTGTTGCACAACCCGACCGGCGCCACGCTGCCCCTGGCCGCGGCCCACGAGTTGCTCAAACTGGCCGAAGCGCATGACCTGACCATCGTCGAAGACGACACCTACGCCTGGCTGGCGCCGGCGCAGGCGCCGCGGCTGGCCGCGCTTGACCAGTTGCAGCGCACGATCTACATCTCCGGCTTCTCGAAGATCCTCACCCCGAGCTGGCGCGTCGGTTTCGTCGCCGCATCGCCCGCCTGGGTCGAGCGCATCATCGACCGCAAGCTGCTGACCGCCCTGACCACGCCGGCCCTGCCCGAGCGCGCCCTGGCCATCACGTTGGAGCAGGGCAGCCTGCGCCGTCATGCCGAGCGCACGGTGCTGCGCCTGAATGCCGCACGCCAGCGCTGCGTGCGCCTGGCCGCCGACGCCGGCTTCGCATTCGCGGCGCCGCCCCAGGGCCTGTTCGGTTGGATCGACACCGGCGTGGATGTCGACCGCCTGGCCGCCCACCTGCATGCCCAAGGCTGGCTGTTGGCGCCCGGCAGCCTGTTCCATGCCGTGCCGCGCCCGAGCACCCTGATGCGCATCAACTTCGCCACCTCGCAGGAGGTGCGCCTGTGGCGCGCCTTGCGCGAAGCCTGCGAATCACTGCGGCACACCGTCGATCAGGGGGCTGCGCGGGGGCCCAGAGCCGCGTACCATCGGCGCACTACAAACGGTAACGAGGCGGCGACGCCGGCGTTGTCCTAAGTGACGTTTGAATCCACCCTGCCGCTGGGCGAGCCCGAACTGATGCGCGTGAGCGCCTTTCAGCGCTACCTCGATGAACTCAAGCGCGAAGGGGCCGACGAATCCCTCACCCGCCTGTCGTCGCTGAACCCGTCGCTGCTGCAGGATCTGCTGCGTTTCGAGCAGGACGGCCGCCACACCGAGTTGCTGGAAGTACTTGCGGCCTGTGTGCGCCATGCACGCTCGCTGGCGATCTACATGCAATGCGGCGTGCGCGTGGTGCCGTTGACGGTGTTCCCGACCGAGCGACTGGCGCACTGCCCGCTGCCGATGCACGAGTTCCTGGCCCAGCGCCTGTCGGACCTGCTGGTGCTGCGGGTCGAACCGGCCGTGCTGCGCGCGCCCGGCGACCCCGAGGCCGCCCTGGTCGGCGAGCCGCATCTGTACCAGCCGCTCGGCCCGGTCACCTGGGAGCTGGCCATGCGCGGCTCGCGCGAGCAGTTGCTGCCCGAGATCGCCGGCCCGGCCGCCTACCGCGTGGCCCTGGGCATGAACCTGCGCGAAGTGGTGCTGACCGGCGTGGTGCAGGCGGCCGTGAATCGCCTGCACCGAGAGAGCGCCAACCTGCGCGAGATGTCGGAGTGGCCCGGCCTGAACCGTGGCCGCGCCATGCGCCTGCTCAATGCGCTGTACCTGCAGGGCGGCCTGATCGTCAGCCGCACCCACCCGGTGGCCACCAACGACTCCTGGTTCGGCAGCTCGAGGAATTAGACCCACCCCCGAAGCGGCTGCGCCGCTCCCCCTCAAGGGGGCAACGCCAGCGGACCGGCAAAGCCGGATCCGCGGCGTTTGCTCGGCAACCCGCCGCGCAGCTACTTTCCGCCCAACGACTCCCAGCGCTCCAGCGCTGCCAGCAGTTCCTCGTCGATCTGGGCGTAGCGTGCGTGCAGGTCGGTGGCGCGCTCGGCGTCCTTGGCGTAGAGCGAGGGGTCGGCGATGAGCTCCGTGATGGCCTTTTGCTCGGCCTCGAGCGCGGCGATGCGTGCCGGCAGCGCGTCGAGTTCGCGCTGTTCCTTGTAGCTGCGCTTGACGCGCGATGCGGCCGGCGCGGCGGCAGCGGCGGGCGGCGGCGGCGCAACCACCGGGGCCGCGACCGCCACGCGGCTGCGCGCACGCTGCGTCTGCCAATCGGTGATGCCGCCTTCGTACTCGCGCCACAGGCCTTGCTTGCCGCCGAAGCTGGCGTCGCCCTCCCAGGCCACCGTGCTGGTCACCACGGCGTCGACGAAACGGCGGTCGTGGCTGACGATGAAGGCCGTGCCGCTGTAGCCCAGCAGCAGCTCTTCGAGCAGCTCCAGCGTGTCGATATCGAGGTCGTTGGTCGGCTCGTCGAGCACGATCACATTCGCCGGCAGCGCGAACAGGCGCGCCAGCAGCAGGCGGTTGCGCTCCCCACCCGAGAGTGTTCGCACCGGCGAGTTGGCCCGTTCGGGTGAGAACAGGAAGTCGTTGAGGTAGCTCATCACGTGCTTGCGCTGCCCGTTGAACTCCACCCACTCGCTGCCCGGGCTGATGGTGTCGGCCAGGGTGGCGTCGAGGTCGAGCGTGTCACGCATCTGGTCGAAGTAGGCGACCTGCATCTTGCTGCCGCGGCGCACCGTGCCGCGCGTCGGCTCCAGCTGGCCGAGGATGAGCTTGAGCAGGGTCGTCTTGCCCACGCCGTTGGGGCCGATCAGGCCGACCTTGTCGCCGCGCAGGAAGGTGGCGGTGAAATGCTCGATCAGCCACGGCCCGCTGTCGCCGTAGCGGTGCGACACATCGTCGAGCACGCCGATCAACTTGCCGCTGGGCACGCCGGAGTCGATTTCCAGGCGCACTTGGCCGAGCGACTCGCGCCGCGCCACGCGCTGTTCGCGCAGGGCGTGCAGCCGGTTGATGCGGCCGACGGCGCGCGTGCGCCGCGCCTCCACACCCTTGCGCACCCAGACCTCTTCCTGCGCCAGCAGCTTGTCGGCGCGCGCGCTGGCCAGGGCTTCGTCCTGCAGCTCGCGGGCCTTGGTCACCTCGTAGGCGGCGTAGTTGCCGGGGTAGGAGCGCAGCACGCCGCGGTCGAGTTCGATGATGCGCGTGGCCACCGCGTCGATGAAGGCGCGGTCGTGCGAGACGAAGAGCAGCGCGCCGTTCCAGTTCACCAACAGGCCCTGCAGCCACTCGATGGCGTCGAGGTCGAGGTGGTTCGTCGGCTCGTCGAGCAAGAGCACATCCGGGTGCGCCACCAGCGCTTGGGCCAGCGCGACGCGCTTCTTGGTGCCGCCCGACAAGGTGTCCACGCGCGCCGCGCCGTCCAGGTGCAGACGCTGCAGGGTCTGATCGACGCGCTGCTCCCACATCCAGCCGTCGAGGTGTTCGATGCGCGTCTGCAAGGCGTCCAGGTCATCGCCCTCGCGGTGCTGCTCGTAGCGCTCACGCAGTTCGCGCGCCTCGGCGGCGCCTTCACTGGCCGCCTCGAAGACCGTCGCCTCGGCCTCGAACAGCGGCTCCTGCGGCACATAGTAGCGACGCAGGCTCTGCTGGAACTGCAGCACGCCGTCGTCAGGCCGCTCCAGGCCGGCCAGGATCTTCAACAGAGAAGACTTGCCGGTGCCATTGCGGCCGATCAGCGCGACCCGCTCCCCGGATTCGAGCGAAAAACCGGCACCGTCGAGCAGGGCGACATGGCCGAAAGCAAGGTGGGCGTTGGAAACAGTGATCAGGGCCATGCCGAGATTGTCGGCGACCGAGACCACGCCGCTGCACGCTGCTGGATACTTCGGCTGGCGGGGGCATGAAACCTGCGAATCGTCGCAGCTGTTGCCCCCGGCCCCTCCCCCATGACCGACACCGTTTCCCCCGACGTGCGCTCCGCCATCCACCTGATCGGCGGCGAGAAGGGCGGGGTCGGCAAATCGCTGGTCTCGCGCCTGCTGGCGCAGCACTTCATCGACCGCGGCATCGCCTTCACCGGTTTCGACACCGACCGCTCGCACGGCGCCCTGATGCGCTTTTACGCTGGCTACGCGTCTCCTGTGCTGGTGGACCGCTACGAGGCCCTCGACGCGATCCTGGAGAGCGCGCTGGCCGCCCCGGGCCAGCGCGTGCTGGTCGATCTGGCGGCGCAGACGCACGCGCCGCTGGTGCAGTGGATGGACGACTCCGGCGTGCTCGAGCTGGCCGCCGAATCCGGCGTGACGATCAACTACTGGCA
>JANNFB010000099.1:0-2582 GCA_031379365.1 Burkholderiales bacterium | reverse complement strand
CGGCCCTGCACCGCCAGTGGCCACCAGAAGGCGGCTTCGACGTAGACGTTTTGTGTGGTGTCTGACACCGCCGTGGCGTCGCCGCCCATGATGCCGGCCAGCGATTCCACCGCTTGGCTGTCGGCAATCACGCCGACCTTTTCGTCGAGGTCAACCGTGCTGCCGTTGAGCAGCTTCAAGTGCTCGCCCGCCCTGCCCCAGCGCACGATCAGGCCATCGTGGATCTTGTCCAGGTCGAAGATGTGTGAAGGCCGGCCGTATTCGAACATCACGTAGTTCGAGATGTCGACCAGCGCCGTCACCGAGCGCTGGCCGCAGCGCGCCAGGCGCTCGACCATCCAAGCGGGCGTCTTGGCCTGCGGGTTGACGCCGCGCACGATGCGCCCGCTGAAACGCCCGCACAGGTCAGGCGCATCGATGCGCACCGGCAGCTTGTCAGCATGCGTCGGCTTCACCGCCGGCAGGGCCGGCGTGTTCAGTGGCGTGCCGGTCAGCGCCGACAGCTCGCGCGCGATGCCGTAGACGGACAGGCCGTGGGCCAGGTTGGGCGTCAACTTCAATGTGAACAACGCGTCGTCGAGCTTCAGCACGTCACGCACATCGGCGCCGATCGGCGCATCGCCTGCCAGTTCGAGCAGGCCACCGTGGTCTTCCGACAGCTTCAGTTCGCGTGCAGAACAGAGCATGCCGAAACTCTCGACGCCGCGCAGCTTGCCCACACCGATCTGAAAGGCCTTGCCGTCCTCGCCGGGCGGCAGTTCGGCACCGACCAAAGCGAGGGGCACCCGAATGCCCGCCCGCGCATTCGGCGCGCCGCAAACGATCTGCAAGGCCCCCCGGGGGGAATGCTCGCCGGCATTCACCTTGCACACGCGCAGCTTGTCGGCGTTCGGGTGCGGCAGGGCCTCGACGATCTCGCCGACGACGATGTGCGAGAAAGGCGGCGCCACCGCACGCACCTCTTCGACCTCCATGCCGGACATCGTCAGCAGCTCGGCCAGTTGTTCGGTGGACAGCGGCGGGTTACAGAACTCGCGCAGCCAGCTCTCGGGAAATTGCATGCTTGTCTCTTACTTGAACTGCGACAGGAAGCGCAAGTCGTTCTCGAAGAACAGGCGCAGGTCACCGACGCCGTAGCGCAACATCGCCAGGCGGTCGATGCCTGAGCCGAACGCAAAACCGATGAAGCGCTCCGGATCGAGGCCGTAGTTGCGGATCACCTGCGGGTGCACCTGGCCGGCGCCCGACACCTCGAGCCAGGCGCCCTCGAGCGGGCCATGCTCGAACATGATGTCGATCTCGGCACTTGGTTCGGTGAAGGGGAAATAGCTCGGGCGAAAGCGCAGCTTGAGCTCGGTGGTTTCGAAGAAGGCCTGCATGAACTCGAGGTACATCACCTTCAAGTCCTTGAAGCTGACGTTCTCGCCGACCCACAAGCCTTCGACCTGGTGGAACATGGGCGAATGCGTGGCATCACTGTCGACGCGGTAAGTGCGGCCCGGCGCGATCACGCGGATGTCGGGCATCTGCGCCGCACCCGCGTACTGGCGCGCATGGGCCTGGGCGTAACGCACCTGCATCGGGCTGGTGTGCGGACGCAGGTTAAGCCAGCGGCCTGCGTCGTCTTTCATGTCGACATAGAAGGTGTCCTGCATCGAGCGAGCCGGATGGTTCTCGGGGTTGTTCAGCGCCGTGAAGCTCATCCAATCGGTCTCGATCTCGGGGCCGTCGGCGACGTCGAATCCCATCGAGGCGAAGATGGCCTCGATGCGTTCGGCCGCGCGCGACACAGGGTGCAGGCCGCCGCCGCCGCGCTGGCGGCCGGGCAGCGTGACGTCGAGCGCCTCGGCCTTGAGTTGCGTGTCGAGTTCGGCGTCGGCCAGGGCCTGACGGCGTGCATTGAGCGCAGCCTCAATGAGGAGCTTTGTGGCATTGATCTCGGCGCCGCGGGTCTTCTTCTCCTCGAGCGACAGGGTGCTGAGCGATTTCAGCAGCTCCGTCACGCGGCCGGCCTTGCCAATGAAACGCGCCTTGGCGTTTTCCAGATCGGCAGGCGTGGCTGCGGCTTGGAAATCAGCCTTGGCAGTCGCCACCAGGGAATCGAGATCGCTCATCGTGTGTATAGAAAACAAAAAAAGGCCGCCACCCAGGTGACGGCCTTCGATGCTTGAGAGAGTTTCAGTCTGCGCCGCTCGCGCGGCGCTGTGAATCAAGCCAGCTGGGCCTTCACCTTGGCAACGATGCTGCCAAACGCGGCCGGGTCGTTGACGGCCATGTCGGCCAGCACCTTGCGGTCGATGTCGATCTGAGCCTTCTTGAGACCGGCCATGAACTTGCTGTAGCTCACCCCCAACTCACGGCTGGCCGCGTTGATGCGGGCAATCCAGAGCTGGCGAAAGACACGCTTCTTGGTGCGACGGTCGCGGTAGGCATATTGCCCGGCCTTCATCACCGCTTCTTTGGCGATGCGGAAGACGTTCTTGCGGCGACCGCGGAAACCCTTGGCCAGGGCCAGTACTTTCTTGTGGCGGGCGCGTGCCGTTACACCACGTTTAACGCGAGGCATGTGTGTGCTCCTTGAG
>JANNFB010000084.1:0-6180 GCA_031379365.1 Burkholderiales bacterium | reverse complement strand
CGGCACGCCTCCACCCGCGAACAGCTCACACGCACCGGATCAGGACGGCGGGGCGCTCTGCGCAGCGAAATCAAGGAGGAGAGGCGGGCGCAGCCCGACTCGGGGGACATTCGCGGAGCAGAGCGCCCCGTCGTCCTGATCTCGCGCCATCTCGCGCACGCGGGAAGGAACGTCTGCAACGGGCCGCGCGCCGCGTTTCGTTCCTCTGCGATTGAACGCGATTCGGCGGGAGAGGCGGAGAGTTTCGCGTCCGATCAGCGCGCCGGCGTTGGCGGCCTACTTCACCACCAGCACCGGGATCGTGCTGTGGGTTAGTACACGCGAGGTTTCGCTGCCCAGGAGCAGGGCCGCCACGCCGCGGCGGCCGTGCGAGGCCATCACGATCAAGTCGCATTGCTCGCCCTTGGCGTGGTCGAGGATGGCTTCCCAGGCGTGCAGGGCCTCCACCGTGTGACCGCTGCAAGCCACGCCGGCGGCGACGGCGGCATCGACGACCGCCTTCACGCGCGCCGCTGCGATGCGCTCCTGAGCGTCGTAGAACTCCTGCGGGGGCACGGGCTGCATCTCGGAGATGGCGCTGTAGGGGAAGGGCTCCTTGACGCTGATGGCATAGACCGCAGCGCCGTGCACCTTGGCCAGTGCCAAGGCGGTTTTCACGGCGGTGGCGGTGATATCGGAGCCGTCGGTGGGGACGAGGATGCGTTTGAACATGGGAGCCTCCTGGGTTGCACGGCAATGTGCACCCGCCAGCGTAGGCTGGGTTTGCGCCATGTCAAGCTTGTGCCGCACGCATCTCGGCCATGCCACGCGCCCAGGGACTGCGCTCCGGCAGCCAGACCCAAGGCCATGCAGCGACTCAGCCCTTGGCCTGCGGTCGCGCCGGGTCGGCCGACCACTCGCTCCAGGAGCCGGGGTAGAGCTGGCTGTCGCCCAGGTCGGCGTGGGCCAGGGCCAGCAGGTTGTGGCAGGCGGTCACGCCGGAGCCGCATTGCTGCACGACCTCCGAAGCGGGGTGGCTGGCCAGTAAGGGCAACCACTCGGCGCGCAGGGCGGCCGCAGACTTGAAGCGGCCGTCAGGGGCCAGGTTGTCCTTGAAGAAGCGATTGCGCGCACCCGGGATGTGGCCCGCGGCGCGGTCGAGGGGCTCGACTTCGCCGCGAAAGCGCTCGCCGGCACGCGCGTCGATCAGCGGCGTGCGCCCCAACCGCGCCTGCAGCGCGTCGGCGTCGATGGTCACCATCGCGGCGGGGCGGGCCGGGTAGGGCGCGGCGGCGGGTGGTGAGAGCGCCTCGGTACTCAGGGTGCCGCCGGCTTCGCGCCAGGCCGCGAGGCCGCCGTCGAGCACCGCCACGTCGGCATGACCCATCCAGCGCAACAGCCACCAGGCGCGCGCGGCGTAGGGGCCGCCCTGGGCGTCGTAGCACACCACCGCGCGGGTGGGCGCGACGCCGAGCTGGCCCAGCCGCACTGCCAGGGTCGCCCGTTCGGGCAGCGGGTGGCGGCCGAGAAAGCGCCCGTCGGCAGCGTGGTGGGAGCCGGCCAGGTCGCGGTCCAGGTGCAGGTACTGTGCCCCCGGCAGATGGCCCGCCGTCCAGGCGCGCTCGCCTGCGGCTGTATCGGCCAGGTCGAAGCTGCAATCGAACAACAGGGGCGGCGTGGCGCTCTGTAGTTCCGCGTGCAGGTCGGAGGCGCTGATGAGGGTCTTCATGTCGGGTTCGGCGGCGAGCGGGTCTCGGGATTGTCAGGCTGCTGGTGGCTGCGCAGCAAGGTGGCGGCCAGACCGGCGGCAATGATGAGGGCCATGCCGGCCAAGGCCATCCAGGTCACTGGATCGTCGAACAGCAGCACGCCGAAGCCGAAGGAGAAGACGATGCCGAGGTACTGCAGGCTGGCGTTGCTCAGCGTGCGGCCGATGCGGTAGGCGCGCGTCATCATCATCTGTGCGGTGGTGGCCAGCAGGCCGATCGCCAGCAACAGCCCGGCGCCGCGCCAGCTGTGAGCGCTGGTGCCCTGCGACAGCATCCACAGCGCGCCGATGAGCAGGCCGCCGAGCGAGAAGAAAAACACGATGCGCTCCTCCGGCTCGCCGGCGCGGCCCAGGGCGGTCACCTGCAAGTAGGCCGTTGCTGCCAGCAACCCCGAACTCAGGCCGGCCAGGCCATGCCAGAGCTGCTGCTGCTCGATCGCCGGGCGCAGCACCAAGGCCACGCCGACAAAGCCGGCGAGCACGGCGGCCACCAGCCGGCCATCCACTCGCGCGGCGCCCAGCAGCACCGAGCCGCCGAGCAAGAACAGCGCCATCCACACCGAGGACATGTAGTTCAGCGTCATGGCCGTGGCCAGGGGCAGGCCGCCAATCGCGTAGAACCACAGCAGCAGTGAAACCGCACCCGTGAGACAGCGCCAGAAGTGCATCGACGGTACCGCGGTGCGCAGTGACGTGCCGCGAACGCGCGTCAAGGCGAAAATGAACAGTGCTCCGACGACGCTGCGGTAGAAGACGAGTTCACCGGCGCCGTACAGGGCCGAAGCCCACTTGACGCAGACCGCCATCATCGAGAACAGCAGCGCGGCCCCCAGCATCAGCCACGGCGCCGCAGGGCCTCGGGCAGCCGTGCTCACGCTGGCAGCGGAATCCGCCGCCGATACCACTCGTGGAAATGCTGCATGCCGTCTTCCATCGGGCTCTGGTAGGGGCCCGCGTCGTCGTCGCCGCGCTCCATCAAGGCCTGGCGGCCGGCGTCCATGCGCAGCGCGATCTCGTCGTCTTCGATGCAGGTCTCGAGGTAGGCTGCCTGCTGGGCCTGGACATACTCACGCTCGAAGGCGGCGATCTCTTCGGGGTAGAAGAACTCGACCAAGTTGAGGGTCTGGCGCGGGCCTTTTGGAATCAGCGTCGAGACCACCAGCACGTTGGGGTACCACTCGACCATCACACCCGGGTAATCGGTGAGCCAGACCGCGCCGTGGCGCGGCGGGGTGCCCTTCTGGTAGCGCAGCACGGCGTCCTGCCATTGGCGGTAAACGGGGGAGCCCGCCTTGCCCAAGGCTTCACCGCCGGACTGGGCCACGCCCACCGTCTGGACCGAAAAGTCGCGCCCCATCTGCCACTGCAGGTCGTCGCAACTGACGAAGTTGCCCAGGCCCGGGTGGAACGGGCCGACGTGATAGTCCTCGAGATAGACCTCGATGAAGGACTTCCAGTTGTAGTCGCACTCGTGCAGGTGGCTGCGGTCGTAGACATAGCCGCTGAAATCCAGGCCAGCGCGCGCGCCCAGGGCAGCCAGGTCGGTGGCCACATTCCGACCGTTGGCCTCGAAGAGCAGGCCGTTCCATTGCTGCAGCGGGTAGTTGGGAAGGTTCAGGCACGGGTCCTGCTCGAAGTGCGGAGCGCCGATGAGGCGGCCGTGCGGGTCGTAGGTCCAACGGTGCAGGGGGCAGACGATGTTGCCGGGCTGGCCCGGCAGGGCCCCACGCCCACGCAGCATCAGGGCCTGGCGGTGCCGGCAGACGTTGGATACCAACTCCACGCCGTCGGCGGTGCGCACCAGGGCGCGGCCTTCGCCCTCGTGCACGAGGGTGTGGAAATCGCCGCGCTCGGGCACCGCCAGGGCGTGGCCGACGTAGCGCGGCCCGTGACGGAACAAAGTGTCGCGTTCGCGCTGGAACAAGACCGGGTCGAAGTAGCTGGCCACCGGCAACTGGGAAAGACCAGGCCGCAGTGCAGCGCGGGTATTGCTCAAGTCGGACATGGCGGAAGGGGCCTCGGCAGCGAGGGCGAGATTGTATAGACCGCCCCCTGGGCGACGCAGCGCGCCGGCCGGCGACTGCCGCGCTGGCACAAAGGGACGCAAAGCCCGGGCCGGGCGTCCGGCTTGGCTGACTACAATCGCCCCCAGATTTTCACCTGACGAGATGCCCCGCAGCACGCCCGCCCCATTGCCGCCCGCCGAGCCGCCGCCGCGTTATGAAGATGCGCTGGCCGAACTCGAGCGACTGGTGCAGCGCATGGAGGACGGTCAGCTCCCGCTCGACCAGTTGCTCGACAACTACCGTCGCGGTGCCGAACTGCTGGAACTGTGCCGTTCGCGCCTCACGGCGGTCGAGCAGCAGGTCAAGGTGCTGGAAGACGGCCAGCTCAAGGCCTGGGCGCCGACGCCGTGAGTGCTGCCGAGTCCCACATCGACGTGGCTTCAGCGATGCTTTCCCAGGCCTCGCCTACCGGATTCGAGAGCTGGATGGCGGCTCAGCAAGCCCGCGTCGAGCTCGCGCTCGAGCGCTGGGTGCCCGCCGATGCACCGGCCGGCCTGGGCCGGGCCATGCGCTATGGCGTGCTGGATGGCGGCAAGCGCTTGCGGCCCTTGCTGGTGCTGGCGGCCTGTGATGCGGTGCAGGGTGTGGCCGAGGGCGCCCTGCGCGCAGCCGTGGCGGTCGAACTGATCCATGCCTACTCGCTGGTCCACGACGACATGCCCTGCATGGACAACGACGTGCTGCGCCGTGGCAAACCGACGGTGCATGTGCAGTTCGGCCAGGCGCAGGCCATGTTGGCCGGCGATGCCATGCAGGCCCTGGCCTTCGAGGTGCTGACCCCTGGCGATGCCGTGACCATGGCGCCCGCCCTGCAGGCCCGCTTGTGCGCGTTGCTGTCGCGCAGTGCCGGTCACGCCGGCATGGCGGGCGGCCAGGCCATCGACCTGGCCAGCATCGGCCTGTCTCTGGACGAAGCCCAGCTCGGCGACATGCACCGCCGCAAGACCGGTGCGCTGCTGCAGGCCAGCGTCTTGATGGGCGCGGCATGTGGCAGCGCGGACGTGCGTGCCTGGGCGGCACTGAGTGATTTCGGCGCGGCCATCGGCCTGGCCTTTCAGGTCGTCGACGACATCCTGGACGTGACCCAGGCCTCCGAAACCCTGGGCAAGACCGCAGGCAAGGACGAACACCACAACAAGCCGACCTATGTCTCGCTGATGGGGCTGGCCGCGGCGCAGCGACACGCTCACGATCTGCGCGAGCAGGCCCATGGCGCCCTTGCTGCGAGCGGCCTGGCCGACACGGCGCGCTTGGCGGCGCTGGCCGACCGCGTCGTCGAGCGCGAGAGTTGAGAATGAACGCCATGACAGCCAACAAACTCCTGAGCCGCATCGACAGTCCGGCCGACCTGCGCCGCCTGACGCGCAACGAACTCAAGGCCCTGGCGATCGAGTTGCGCGAGTACGTGCTGCAGAGCGTCGCCAAGACCGGCGGCCACCTCTCGTCTAACCTGGGCACGGTGGAGTTGACGATCGCCCTGCACTACGTCTTCAACACCCCGGAGGACCGCCTGGTGTGGGACGTCGGTCACCAGACCTATCCGCACAAGATCCTGACGGGCCGGCGCGACCGCATGCACAGCCTGCGCCAACTCGGTGGCATCAGCGGCTTTCCGCGCCGCGACGAAAGCGAATACGACACCTTCGGCACGGCGCACAGCTCGACCTCGATCTCCGCCGCGCACGGCATGGCCATGGCGGCCAAGCTCAAGGGCGAGAA
Organism: Burkholderiales bacterium; assembly: GCA_031379365.1. Taxonomy (GTDB): domain Bacteria; phylum Pseudomonadota; class Gammaproteobacteria; order Burkholderiales; family Burkholderiaceae_C; genus CADEEN01. The sequence goes on along the minus strand of JANNFB010000084.1, from coordinate 648 downwards.
GCGCAAGGCGGTGGCCATCATCGGTGACGGTGCCATGAGTGCCGGCATGGCGTTCGAGGCCCTCAACAACGCCGGCATGCCGAACGGCGGGCTGCAGGCCGACATGCTGGTGGTGCTGAACGACAACGACATGTCGATCAGCCAGCCGGTGGGTGCGCTGAACAAGTACCTGGCGCGCCTGATGAGCGGCAAGTTCTACGCCACCGCGCGCGAGGGCGCCAAGTCGGTGCTGAAGAACGCGCCCCCGCTGTTCGAGCTGGCACGCCGCTTCGAAGAGCACGCCAAGGGCATGGTCGTGCCGGGCACGATCTTCGAGGAGTTCGGCTTCAACTACGTCGGCCCGATCGATGGCCACGACCTCGACTCGCTGATCCCGACCTTGGAGAACCTGCGCGACCTGCCGGGTGCCCAGTTCCTGCACGTGGTGACGAAGAAGGGCATGGGCTACAAGTTGGCCGAGGCCGATCCGATCAACTACCACGGGCCGGGCAAGTTCGACCCGGCCGTGGGCATCACCAAACCGGCGACGCCGCCCAAGCCGGCTTTCATGCATGTCTTCGGCCAGTGGCTGTGCGACATGGCCGAGGCCGATCCGAAGCTGGTGGCGATCACGCCGGCCATGCTCGAAGGCTCGGGCATGGTCGAGTT
>JANNFB010000061.1:0-12184 GCA_031379365.1 Burkholderiales bacterium | reverse complement strand
GGCGGCACGACGCGCAGCAGCGTGCCGTCGCGGGCCAGCACGCGCTGCTCACGGTCCATGCACTCGCCGATCAGGCGGTCAGACGTCAGGGTGCGGCCGCTGCCGGCCACGCAGGTGAAAACCTGGCCCGAGCTTTGCTGCGCCAGCGCCGCGGGGGCCGCGCCGAGGCACAGCAGGCCGACCAGCAGGTGGCGCTTGAACGATGCAGTGGCGTGGGTCATGGGGTGGATGTGCGGCTGGGTGCGGTAAAGAACAGTGACGACAGCTTACTCAACGCCGTAGCGTTCTCGGTAGGCTGACACGGCCTGCCGAAAACCTGCCAACGCGACATCGTCACAGGCGGCCAGATACTGCAACAGGTCGGCCAGGGTCGCAATCGAGACCACGCGCAGATCGAGCTGCGACGTGATGTACTGCACTGCCGACTGCGATTGCTCGACGCCGTTCTGGGCGCCCTTCTCCTGGCGGTCGAGCGCAATGGCCACGCTGGCGGCTTGCGCGCCGGCCCCCTGAATCAGCGCGATCGACTCGCGTACCGAGGTGCCGGCCGAGACCACATCGTCAATGATCACGACCCGCCCGCGCAACGGCGCACCCACCAGGGTGCCGCCCTCGCCGTGGTCCTTGGCCTCCTTGCGGTTGTAGGCAAACGGCACATTGCGCCCCAGCCGCGCCAGCTCGATGGCCACCGCAGCGGCCAGGGTGATGCCCTTGTAGGCCGGGCCAAAGAGCATGTCGAATTCGAGGCCCGAAGCGAGCAGGCGGCGTGCATAGAATTGCGCCACGCGGCCGAGCTTGGCGCCGTCGTCGAACAGGCCGGCGTTGAAGAAATAGGGCGAGAGCCGACCGGCCTTGGTCTTGAATTCGCCGAAGCGCAACACGCCGGCATCGACCGCAAACTGCACGAACTCGAGGGCCAGCGCGTCGGCAGCGGGCACGTCGGGGGCGGCTTTCATCGTCATGCCTTTCTTTGAGTGAGCGCCACCATGTTTCGCCTCGTGACTCTGAACCTCAACGGCATCCGCTCGGCAGCCAGCAAGGGCTTCGTCGAGTGGGCCGAACAGGTCGGCGCCGATTGTATGGGGGTGCAGGAGCTCAAGGCCCAGGCCGAGCATGTGGACGAGCGCTTCGACCATGTCGCCGGCCTCGACGGGCACTTCCACTACGCCGAGAAGAAAGGCTACTCCGGCGTTGGCCTGTACACGCGCAAGGCGCCCAGCGAAGTGCGCATCGGCTTCGGCTCGAAAGAGTTCGACGCCGAAGGCCGCTACGTCGAAACACGCTACGACACCGCCAAGCGCAAGTTCAGCGTCATCAGCTGCTACTTCCCGAGCGGCTCATCGGGCGAGGAGCGCCAGGCCGCCAAGTTCCGCTTCCTGGCCCGGATGTACCCGCACCTGGTCAAGCTCAAGGCCGAGCGCGAGTTCGTGCTGGTGGGCGACATCAACATCGCGCACCAGGCCATCGACCTGAAGAACTGGAAGAGCAACCAGAAGAACAGCGGCTTCACGCCCGAAGAGCGCGCCTGGCTGACGAAGTTGTTCGACAAGGCCGGCCTGGTGGATGTGTTTCGCACCCTCAACCAGCAGCCCGAGCAATACACCTGGTGGAGCCAGCGCGGCCAGGCCTGGGCCAAGAACGTCGGCTGGCGTCTGGATTACCACCTGGCCACGCCGGGTTTTGCCGCCACCGCCCGGCGCGAGCAGATCGTGCTCGACCCGCGCTTCTCGGACCACGCGCCGCTGGTGATCGATTACGACTTCAAGCTTTGAGACAGGCGGTGGCATTTCGCCGCTCGCCCTGAGGTATCGAAGGGCAGCGACGTGAATAAGTCACAAGCCGCAGCGGTCAGATTCACCGCCTGTCGCGGCCTGCGATTCCTAAGCTTTGTGCATCCGTAGTCACGGATGCCACGAGGGAGGAGCCCGACATGTTCGACCTGCTGACCCCAGCGACCATCAGCGTCGCCGCCACGCCACCAGCGCCCGGCGCCACGCCGTGGTTGGCCTTGATGCTCGACGAGATCGACTACGGCATGTTGCTGCTGGCAGAAGGCGCCAGCGTCTTGCACGCCAACCACGCTGCGCGCAGTGATCTCGATGCCGCGCACCCGCTCCAACTGGTGGGCGGCGAGTTGCGCGTGGCGCGCTCGCAGGACCTGCTGCCGCTGCGCGAAGCGCTCGACGGTGCGCGCCAGCGCGGCCTGCGCCGGCTGATCGAATTGGGCGATGGCGAGCACCGCGTCAGCGTTGCCGTGGTGCCGCTGGCCAACGCGCCCGGTGACGATGGCGTGCGCCTGACCCTGTTGGTGCTGGGCAAGCGCCACGTCTGCGAGGCCCTGTCGGCGCACTGGTTCAGCCGCAGCCATGGACTCACTCCCGCCGAGTCGCGCGTGCTCGCCGCGCTGTGCGCCGGCCGGCGGCCCGGCGAGATCGCCACCGCGCAAAGCGTGGCCCTGTCCACCGTGCGCAGCCAGATCGGCAGCATCCGCGCCAAGACCGGCGCCGAGAGCATTCGCGCCCTGGTTCGAAAGGTGGCGGTGCTGCCGCCGCTGGTGGGGGCTCTGCGCAGCGTGGCGCTGCACTGAGCGGCAGCTACCATCGCCGCGCAGGTCGGGCCTCTTGCCCGGCAATGCGTGCCCGATGGCCCCTGCCGCCCTTGACGTCCCTGACCTCTCGTCACTGCCTGAAGCCCTGCGCAGCCTGGCCGCGCGCGGCGTGTCACGCAGCTACCGCAAGGGCACACTGATCATCGAAGAAGGCAGCCACGGGGACACGCTGTACCTGTTGCTGCGTGGAAAGGTCAGGGCCTTCTCGAGCGACGCGCGGGGGCGGGAAGTGACCTACGGGGTCTATGGCGCGGGCGACTACTTCGGCGAGATGAGCCTGGACGGCGGCCCACGCGCCGCCAGCGTGATCGCCGACAGCGTCTGCGTCTGCATCGTGCTGACGCGGCAGTCCTTGCACGAACACATCGCTGCCGAACCCGCGTTTGCCTTCGAGCTGATCGGGCGCGTGATCCGCCGCGCTCGGCTGGCGACGCAGAGTGCACGCAGCATGGCGCTGCTGGATGTCTATGGGCGGGTGGTGCAGTTGCTGGAGTCGTTGGCGGTGATGCAGGCGGACGGGTCACTTGTCATTGCGGAGCGACTGACCCATGCCAACGTCGCAGCGCGGGTGGGGTGCTCAAGAGAAATGGTGTCGCGTCTGATGAAGGACCTGGTGCAGGGTGGTTATCTGCAGCCGGAGGGTGCAGGGCTAAAAATTGTGCGCCGCGCGCCACCGCATTGGTAATGTGGCGCGGCCGTTAGGGGCGATCCGCAATGAAACTCCCGTCCGGCATCAACGTGCCGAGCCCGCGGCGCGCGTCATCGGCGCCAGGTTCCTCGCCATTCAAGATCGCGCGGCGAATGGAACGGCGATCCGGCAGCAAGTTGCCCGCCAGGATCGCGGTCACCTTGCGGGCGACCCAGGGCGCAGCCATGCTGGTGCCTTGCATTTCGACTTCGTCCCCCGAGAGGTTGCCGGCGGCCACGATTCCGCGCAGCTGGGACGGGGTTCCGGGGTTTGCGGACTGACAGGCCAAGCGTGCGGCCGGCCCCGCCAGATCGGGCCCATTGCGCTTGCCATCGCGGCTTGGCCCAGATGCAGATTCGCCGTACACCTGCAAAGCTGGCGCGCCCACCACTGCACCGCCCACGACGACCGTGTGCTCGCCGCAGGCCTGTGCGGTCAGCGTGTGCGACATCGAGGGTTGAATGGCGCCACCCAGCGGCGCCGATACGTGCGACTGTGCGCCTGCGCGTCTGGAGCCCCGCCCGGGTTCGTCACGCTCCGCCCACAAATGAATGTCAGCCGCCGCTGCACCCTTGTTCTCTACCGTAATAGTCCAAATTCCCGCCGCGGCTGGCTGCACCGTGTTCACGTCCTCGTCTGCGCGTTGGGTTGGCCCGACGGCCATCAGTGCCATGGTCACATTTGCACCGCTGCTTTGACGGCATACCGCCACCATTGCCGGGCTGACGTCAGGTCGCCACCCGGACGCCGGTGACTGCGCCGATACGTCGAACCCCTCCACACGCAAGTCTTGGCCGCCCGGCGCCGTCATGGTGACTGCCAAGGTCGGTTGCGAACCGGATTTCGCATCCGCCCACAGCTCCAGAAAGCTCTGCGTGGCGTCATTCGACGGGATGTGCCAATGCACCGAAGCCCGTGCCCCGCTCGCCAATTCGCCAAAGGCATGAATCGGCTTGTCGCTTGGGGGCGTATTGCCAGCTGCCAGCACCATCACGACGCCCTGCGACGTGGCGATATCGTCCAGCGCCTTCTCGAGCAGGCTGCTGCCATCGTGCGGTCCAGCATAGGAGCCGAAGCTCAAGTTGATGACGACGCGTGCGTCGGCGTCAATCTGCCGCGCCCGATCGATGATGTAGTGGACGGCATCGATCACATACGCGTCGAGCCAGCCGCCCGACAGGTCACTGACTGCCAGCTCGGGCAATTGCACAAACACGATGGGCGCCTGCGCTGCGGCATCGTCGCTCAGCGGTTTGCAGCCGCAAGGGGTGAAGCCGCGGCCGGCGGCAATGTCCAACACGTGCGCCCCGTGCGAAGCAGTCGTGAGCAGTTCCGGCAGCCCCGCGCAGGCATAGCAAGCCTGTTCGAACAGCGCGTCATGTCGCTGCAGCGTCTTGCCGTACACCGGTGACGCTTGTCCGAGCCATCTTGCCATCAGGGCCGCCAAGCGGCCCGCGTCGGTTTCTCGCCCGTAGCCGAAGTCATCCAGCGGCGCCCAGAGTTGCGTAGCACAGTCGTGCGCCCCTGCGGTCGCGCGCCAGGCAGGCATCCGGCCCTGGTCCCAGAAATACTGCACTCGCGATCCTGGCTCGCCCGCCGGGCCGTCGTTGGCGAAATGTGCGTGGGCGAACGGGCAACCGAAGTCGATGACACCCACGACCACCGTGGGAGGCTTCGCCTCTGATGGCGCGCTCACCGAGTCGCCAGGCAATGCCAGTTTGTGGATCCTGTCACCGGACAGCCCATGCTTGTTGGTGCCCGAGAGCCAGCCCAAAGCGTCACGGGAGTTGGTGGCAGAGACCTCCGTCACCTGCAAGAACTCTAGGGATGCGAATCGCAGCGACGACGCAATCCGGTCCTGCACTTGTTGCACATTGCCAATCTCGATTTGAGCGACCATGTCCATGTCGTTCACCGGCAGAGGTTTTTCCGCGGCCGACACGGCAACGGTTGGTTCTCCCGCGCCGACTAAGACGGGTTTGATTCGCTGGGAAATCGTGCTGTATGTGCCGGCGTTGATGTCAGCAATGGCCAAGCGCGTAACGAAGTGCGTGCAACTAGGCAGGGCCAGTCTGCGCTGATGAAGCGGTGGCACCTTGATTGATGGGTTGGCGCCTGTCACCAGCGCGCGAAAGGCGTCGCGCTGGCGCCTATTCGCCTCCTCGTCGCTGCTGAGCTCGACGACCGCGCGCACCCGGCCGTCCCCCTTCAGGCGGTAGCCCGTGAACGCTGTTCGCTGCGCCCAAAGCCAATGCGGGTCAACGTGCCCGACAAGCGCCGGGTTGGGGGCGGTCACTTCCATTCCTCTTTGGCCCGCGACCAGATCCATCCGAGGCCTTTAGCAATTGGCGCGCCACTCGTCCATGGGCTTGTGCCGGCCGCTTCGCAAGCGCCGATCAGTTGCTTCAAATCGAGCACCGCCGCTGCACCGTCCTTGCCCGGCTCCAATGCCTGGCCATTCTTGTAGAAGGTAGCCCCGTCGAAAGTGCGTGACTTCCACGCGGGGGCTGACTCCTGCTCACTCAGAGAGACCAGGCACTGCGCCAGGGTGCGGCCCAAAACCCGCCCGGCCGTGGTGTCGGTCGGGAAGTGAAGCCCTGCGACTTCGCGGTTGCGGCTGATGCTCTTGGCGATGCGGTCGAGTTGCGGCTCCAGGCCAGGCCGTGCGTCGTTGGCCAACACGCCCAACAAGTGCGCCATCAAGTGGGACTCGGTGGCATGCCCACTGGGCCAACTGTCGTGACCAGGCGTCTGCACCAGCGGCTGGATCTGCGTCGAGTACTCCCACGGCCGCGGGCACATGAACTGGTGCTTGAGCCGAAACAGTACTGACAAGGTGAAGCTCAGTGCGATGTTGATGAATTCGATGGTCCAGCGGTGGGTGTCGGCACGCATGCCGGACACGCTGGCCCACAGACCCTCGGGCGTTCGCAGCTGGGTCAGGATCTCTGCCGCGCGTTGTGGGCGCTCCTGCGACAGCTCCAGCAAGAGTGGGATCTGCTGCTTGAACAGTTCGTACGGTGGCCGCTTCAGTGTGACGAAAGGGGCGCCGCCGATGTGCAGCTCAGCCCGGGCATCTGCGGCGCCAGCCTGCAAGCTGACCAGTGATTGCAGCTCCGCCAGGACCACCAGTGACCGTGGCAAGGTCTCCAACCGGAAGAAGCGGGCCTGCCGATCAGCCTCACTGAGGGGCAGGCCGTCCGCGCCGCTGCTCCACGGCGCATGGGTATCCCCAGAGAAGCTCGGCTTTGTGCGCGTTGCATCGGAGTCAAACCCTTGGAACCGCAACAGGGCCTCGACCAACAATGGCGACACATCGGCTCCCGCATACGACTCCAGGTCGGCCGCATGGCCCGAGTGCCCTGAATGCCCGGAGTGGCCCGAGTGGCCTGAATGCCCGGAGTGACCAGAGTGGCCTGAAAGCGAAGAAAGGGTTGTCATGAACACTCTCCGTTCTGGACAGGGACCATTCGTCTCGATGATCCATGTGGGTTGAGGAAATTGGCGGTTGCGTGCCTATTGCGGCACGCCACACAACTGCAGCGTCTGGGCATTGGTGCGGGCCTGATCCGTATCGCCACCCGGGAATCGAGCTCGGTAGGTGGTCACCGTGAAGCCGGGATCGATCGCCATCATTTCCTGCACGATGCGGCGTGCGTTGTTGTGCTCGCCGAGGTGCCAAAGCGATATCGCCAGCGTGCGGTGCGTGGACAGATGCAGTCGATGGGCTCGCAAGGATCGCAGTGCCATCTCCTTGGCGACGAGGTGATGCCCGGCAGTCATGGCGGCGAAGGCCGCCAGCGTGTCGTAGTAGTAGCGCATCGGATCCAGCGGCGACAGGGTCAGTGCCTTCTGGCTGGCCAGCATTGCCTCTTCGCCACGGCCCTGCCATGCCCTCAACGCCGCAAGGTAGATCCAGGTCAGCGCCTCATTGGGGTTGAGTGAAAGCGACAGCTCAAGGTGAGCCTGGGCCGCGCTCAAATCCTTCTTCAGGAAGCCCAGGACGTGCCCCGACAGGGTCATGGCCAGCGTGCTCGAGGAGTCCATGTCCAGTGCCCGGTTCGCAAGCTGAACGGCCTTCTCTGCATCCGTGACGGCGTTGTCAGACAAGCCCTGAACCGCACGCAGCACATGCCATTTGCCCAGCCAGGCCAGTGCGTGAGGCGACCGTGAGTGCCGTTCAGCCAACGACTCGAGCAGGACGCGGGCATGGTCGAAGTCCTGCCGTGCGCTGCGATGGAGATGGCCGATGCCGGCCATCAGCAGCCGGTGACCAGCCAAGGTCGGCAGCGGGCTGCTGGTGGCACGCTCGATTTCCAGCTGCACGATCGTCTGGCTCACTGCCTTCACGATGGTGCCCACGGCGTCTTCCTCACCCGCAAGCAAGTCGGCAACGGCGCCGGAGACTCGGTCCGCCCAGACCACCACGTCGAGGGCGACATGCACCAGCTGCGCGTGCGCTGCAAAGCGACGATCCATCAGGTCTACGGTGCCGGACAGGACGTATTCCGCCTTCAGAAGCGCACCAATTTCGGCGGAGCCTTTGTCGCGTGCGCTGACAGCCGCCGAGGAAAGGCGCGAGATCACGCTGAAGAACTTTGAGCGACTCAGCGAGGTGACGACCTCCTCCGCCAGAAGATCACCAGTCGCGATTGCCGATTCATCGGCCAGACGCGCCCGAAAGGGCAGTACGGCGACGCAAGGCTGGGCCGCGGCGAGGGGGTCGACCTGATGGACCTGACGCGTTGCGCCAACTGGCTCGACACGGTAGGCCCGTACCGGAACGCTGAGGTTCTTCACCCAACACTCCCCCAAGTCTTCAACGTCCGCGTCGAGCCCATCGACGATTGCATCGCGGCCACAGGCCGAGACAACAAGCTCGTTCGGCCCCGCCAAGCTGGCGAGGCGAGCTGCCAGGTTGACGCCGGCGCCATAGATGTCGAGGTCGTCCACCACCACGTCGGCTAGGTGGATGCCGATGCGCAGGCCAGCCTGCTGGCCTGCGGGCAGCGCGGAGTTGCACCGCAGTGCCGCCAGTCGACAAAGGAAGGCCGCCTGTATCGCCTCAGGCATACCGGCAAACTCCAGCAGCATCCCATCGCCCAGGCTCTTCACCATCCGCCCCCCATGCGCAGGCAGCACCTCGGTGCGTACCTCGTTGACGAAGCGTCGCCAGCGGTCGATGAAGCCGGATTCGTCCTCCTGCATCAATCGCACCGACTCGACAACGTCCACTACGACGATGGCGCGGCGGGCGCGCTGCAGTTCGGGCAGCGGCCACAGGTTCGGCGTCGTCGGCAACTGCATGGTGCGGTTGTTTCTATTTGTTTGCATCCGCATTCTGGGGGATAGCGCCCCGCGCCGCCTGGCGAATCGCGGTTGGGCGCCTTGCTCATCAATCGGGGGGATTCGCAGGGCGACACATCTGTCTACAACCCTGGTGCGGCACGCCGGGTGCCTCAACCTGAGGAGAGCAGACGATGAACATGCACTACAGACACGCACGGCTCCGCACCCTGAGTGCCATGGTGGCCGCAACCTTGGTCGCGGCTTGCGGCGGCGGCAGTGACGCCCCGCCGCCGCCCGTGGCCGGCCCGCCGCCGCCACCTGCCACCGCCCTTATCAGCGGCATCGCTGCGGACGGCCTGTTGCAAGGCGCCACGGCCTGCTACGACTTGAACGACAACAACGCCTGCGACACCGGCGAGCCGGTCTCGGCGGCGGCCAGTGACGCCAATGGCCAGTTCACGATCGAGGTGGCTGCGGCCGAGGTCGGCAAGCACCGCCTGATCGTCAACGTGCCGGCCACCGCGATCAACAAGGACACCGGCGCGGCGGTCGGCACGGCCTTCACCATCGTGGCCCCGGCCACGGGTACGACCACCGCTCACAGCGTCTTTGTCAGTCCCTTGACAAACCTGGTGCAGAAGACGATCGACACGACGGGCCAGACCTTGGCGCAGGCGACCAGCTTCGTGCAGGCTCAGCTCAACTTGGCGGTTTCGCCGTTGACGAACTTCACTGCCGCAACCAGCGCCGACAACACGGTGGCCGCCAACGCGGCCAGGCTCGTGGTGCTGACGCAGACCCAACAAGCCGCGGCCGTGGCGGCCGCAGTCGGCCAGGCCGACCTCAGCGGCGGCACCGTCTCGCCAGCTGACGTCGACAAGGCTGTGGCCAAGGCGGTGGCCGGCGTGCTGCCTGCCATCGGGGCCTCGGCCGCATCTCCAAGCCTCGTCGGCGTGACGGGGGCAACCCTTCAAACGGCGCTTGCCACCGCAGCCACCGGTGTGGTGGCCAGCACGGGCCTGACGCCGGCTGCGCTGGTCGTGGCCACCGGCATTGCCAAGCTGCCCGTGGATGCCACCGCCACCACACCCGAAGCCGGCGCCGCGATGGCGGCGCTGCAGTACACCGATGCCGCCAACTGGTTCGTGCGCGTCAACCAATCAACCGCGCTGGACAACACGCCTGACAGCAACGGCCTGCTGCGCTTCTACGACGTGCGCACGCGCATGGCGCCCTATGCGTTCCAGCCCACGGTCGGGATCGCCGACTCCTTTGCGCAGGGCAGCGCGAAAGAGCGCGCCGGCGACCTGCATTGGAACGGCACGGCGTGGACTGCCTGCACGCTCGGCCTGCGCAACACGCAGACGCCGCGCGATGCCCAGGGTCGCAGCACCTTCAACAGCTGCGACAACTACTTCAAGGGCGTGGGCACGCGGGCCACGCTCGACATCGCCGGCCAGAGCATGGCCACGGTGGTGACAGACAAGATCCTGCCCGTGGTCGGCCCCAGCAGCTACACCGGTGGCGGTGGCGGCAATGGCTGGAACCTCAACACGGCCACGTTGGGTGCGGCCACCTTCCCTGCCGGCTCCAAGCTGTTCCTGCAAACCAGTGTCGACACCGAGAGCGCGCCGGCGTACGACGTGCGGGCGGTCAACCAGGTCGCCGTATTCAGCCAAGCCGTGGCGGATGGCGGTGACGCGCGTCTCGGGACCGTGGCATGCCAAAACTCCGGTACCGCGGTAGCAACGACGAACCTTGAGGAGATGGTCGCGCGCTTCCCCGGCAAGCCCTGCCAGTTCAACACCCAGACCAACGTCGACGGGAGCAGCCTGACTCCGAGCGAGCCCTGGGGCCTGACGAGCGCCAGCATGGGTGACGTGCCAAACTATTATGCGAGCGTGCCGGCCGGCACCGGCAACTACTACAACAGCACAGGGCGCATGCGCGTGGCCTTCACGGGCAGCGGCAATGCAACGACCTACTACCAGTGCCTCGTTCGTCGGCTCGACAACTCGACGCGCAACTGCACTGCCATCGGCACCGGCACCTACACCATCGCCACGCTGGGAGACGCGCGAGTGATGAGCTTCAACAATGTGCCTGCACCGATCCAGCGGGTGAGCTTCAGGCGCCTGTTCGTTGAGCGAGGCGGCAAGGTCTACTTCGGCTTCAAGAATCCGGTCGGCATCGAGACCGCCATCGTGCGCCTGAACCTCGCGGCGGCGCAGGCGGTGACGATCCAACTCGGGTTGCCGCGCATCTTGCCGGCGGACACACCCAAGGCGCTGACGGGGGCCAAGGCCGCGACCATGGCCACCGCCAAGGGCCTGTGGGGCGGCGGCGATGCCACCAGTGCGCTGTTCTTCCGCTTCGGTGACAACGGCGAGTTCCTGATGGCCGAGGTCGACCCGGTCGGGGGTGGCGGCCAGCCGGGGCTGGAGTTGGGCTGGCTCGACTTCGACGCGGCCACTCAGACCACGGGCCGTCTGCTGGCCCTGGACACCAACCGCGAGTGGGGCACCTCGCACCCGCGTGCTAACGAGGGCATCGCCTCGATCACCGACACGGCGATCACCACCAAGACAGGCGAGTCGTTCGGTCGTCTGCCCGACAGCGGCACCGGCATCGTCGGCACCTGGGCCGTCAACTCGGCGACCAGCCTGAAAGCGCCTCACTTCGTGTTCTTCACCAATGGCAAGGTGCTGTCCATCCACCCCTACAGCGCCGGCGACATGGAGCCGGGCGGTGCTTGCGACGTAGCGCGCCAGGGGCCACCGGGCGTCGAATGGGCCGACTACACCTTCAACGCCACCACCGGTGCGCTGCGCGTGTTCAACAAGCAGGTCGATACGAGTGGTTGCAGCGGCCTGTTCGACAGCAGCGCTGGCGCAGTCGCGAATGGCACGGCCAACACCGAGGTCAACCGGGTGGTCACGATCACCACCGACGGCAAGACCGCCGCGGTGGCTGGCGACACGACGGTGCTCCACCGCATCGCGCCGCGCTGAGCCAGCGGCGCGCTCAGCGCCTCAGCGCAAAAGAGCCGGCGCACGCCGGCTCTTTCTCATGTCGCAAGCAGCGCCGGCTTTCAGCCGCCGACCGATGCCGGGGTACTGGCGGCCCCCGCCGCCGTCTTCGGCGGCGGCCCGAAACGCCGCGCTGGCTTGTCGGCGCTGGCAAAGATCGACGTCACCTTCGGTAGTTTGGCTTCGATGTCCTGGATCCGCGTTGCACCGCTCGGGTGGGTGGACATGAACTGCGGCGGCGCGCCCTTGCTGACGGCCAGCATCTTCTGCCAAAGCGTCACCCCGGCCTGCGGGTCGTAACCGGCGCGGGCGGCGAGCTCCATGCCGACGATGTCGGCCTCGCTCTCGTCCTCGCGGCTGAACTTCAGTGTCAGCAGTTGCCCGCCCATGTTGAGCAGGGCGTCCCCGGTGCCGCCCAAGCCAAGAAAAGCCGACAGCACCGAGGCGCCGATGCGCGTGGCCGCCGTCTTGCCCATGCGCTCTCGGGCGTGCTCGCGCAGCGCGTGGGCCACCTCGTGGCCCATGATGGCCGCGACCTCGTCGTCGTTGAGTTGCAGCTGCGACAGGATG
>JANNFB010000047.1:0-3629 GCA_031379365.1 Burkholderiales bacterium | reverse complement strand
GAACAGTGGCGGCACGCTGAAGTTCAGCAGGCCGCCTTCGGCGGTGACGCTGGCGGCCGTGCCCAGGGCGTCCCGGTAGGTGGTCTTGGCGCCGGCGGGCAGGGTCACTCGCACGGTGCGGGCCGCGCTGCCGTTGTTGGTCGCCGTGATGGCCCAGGTGCCCTGGTGCTCGCGCGCCAGGACGATCACTTCGGCATCGACGAAGAGCGGCGCATCGAGCGAGCCGCGGCGCAACACGGCATGGTTGTGGCGCAGCCTGATCAAGCGCTTGAACTCGGCCAGCAAAGCAGTGTCGGGCTGGCCACCGAGATCGGCCCAGGGGTAGGTGGCGCGGTTGTAGGGGTCGTCGCCGCCGGTCACACCGACCTCGTCACCGTAGTACACCGTCGGCGCGCCCGGGTAGGTCATCTGGAACAGCACCGCCAGCTTCAGGCGCTGCTTGGCCAATGCGATCACGGCGGGATCCTTCGTGTCGTCATGCCAGCCGAAGTGGTGCAGGGCGCGCGCCTGGTCATGCGAAGACAACAGGTTCATCAAGGCATAGAAGGCCGGGCGCGGATAGGCCTCGCGCATCAGCTCGAGGTTGGGCATCAGCTTGGTTGCGTCGCCGCCGGCCGCGTACTCCTGCACCGTGTTGCGGAAGATGTAGTTCATCGTCGAGTCGAACATGTCGCCGAGGAAGTACTTGCTGGCGTCGAACCAGGTCTCGGCGACCGTGAGGGCATCCGGCCGATGCGCCTTGATGGCGCTGCGCCACTCGCGCCAGAAGTCGTCGCTGATCCAGGGCGCGACGTCCATGCGCCAGCCGGCGGCGCCGCGGTCGAGCCAGAGCTTCATCACCGAGTCGCGGTCGCGGTAGGCGAAGTTGCGGTACGACGGCTCGGCCTTGTTCAACTCAGGCAGGTCGGCAATGCCGACCCAGCCACGGTACTGCTTGTCGGGGTCGGTTTGCGTCGCATCGAAGCTGTACCAGCTCGCATGGGGCGAGGCGGGGTTGATCTTGCCGCCCGAGAAAGCGCCACCGAGTGTGCCCTGGCCACCATGGTTGCCGAAGCGATCGAAGTAGACCGAATCCTGGCCGGTGTGGTTCAGGCTGGTGTCGGGGATGACACGCAAGCCGCGTTTGGCGGCCTCGCTTGTCAAGCGCTCGAAATCGGCGTTGCTGCCGAAGGCGGGATCGATCTGCTTGAAGTCGGCGGTGTCGTACTTGTGGTTGCTGGCGGCCTTGAACACCGGCGTCATGTAGATCGTGTTGGCACCCAGCGCCTTGATGTAGTCGAGCTTCTCGATGATGCCGGCCAGATCGCCCCCAAAGAAGTCGTTGTTGTAGCGGTCGTCGGAGCCGTCGCCGGGCTTCCAGGGTTTGTCGAGCCAGTTCTTGTGCCACTCCACCGTGCCGTCGTGGTACTTCGTCAGGCCCGGCTGCGGGTCGTTGCGCTTGTCGCCGTTGCGAAAGCGGTCGGGAAAGATGTAGTAGTAGACGATGTCGGGCGCCCACTCGGGTACCTTGAAGTCGGCCGCGTAGACGGTCTGGCGGAAGCGACGGATCGCGCCCTTGGCCGCTGGCAGGTCGGCCACGGCGCCAAGGCCGCCCGAGCCTTTCTCGCGGGTCCAGAACACGGCGTCGCGGTTGTTCTGATAGGCGAAGCGCTGGCCGCCGATCTCGGCCTCGAACCAGTAGCCATAGACGCTGGCGTCAGTGAAGCGATGGCTCGCGCGCCAGCGCTCGTCACCGTTCGGGCTGAGCTTGTCGAAGCCCTTGGGTGCACGCTGCCCTTCGCCAGGCTCAGGGCGAACGGATTCTTTGGTCATCGGCACGCGCGCGACCTCGGTGTAGTCGAGCACCTCCTGGTTGCCTTCGAGGCGCCGGCGTTCGACTACCAGGGTCAGCTTGTCGACGCCCGGCAGGGCTTCGAGCATGAAGTCGACCTCCGTGCCGGCGGTCACCGCGCCGAAGGGGGCCTTGTGGCTGGCGGCGCGTGAGTCGAAGCGCAAGCTGAGGGCCACCGGGTTGTCCACCGCCTTCGCGCTCGGGTCGGCGAAGCTGCGCGGCCCGAGTGCGAGTTGGGGCCGGCCGCCGGCCCAGGCCAGGCGCAGGGTGTTGTCGCCGTCGAAGTTCAGGGCGATGTTGCCACCGCCTTCCTTCAGGTAGACCCCGGTGCCGGCGCCCCAGCTCGCGCTCGCCGCCCAGCCGGCGTCGGCGATCTTGAACTCGTGGCGGCCGCTCAGCTTGGTGTTGAGGTAGTAGGCGTCGCAGCTGAACTGGAAGGCGAAGTCGTCGAGCGCGGCCCAGTTGTTCATGGTGCCGCGCAGGAAGAGGGTGGTGGCACCCAGCGGTGCCGCCTCGACCGGACAGGTTTCGATCTTCAGCGCGGGGTGGGTGGCGTCGGTCATAGTCAGGGTGAAGCGGTAGGTGCCCGAGAAGCGTTGCTTGAGTTCGCGGCCGCGCGCCGCAAGGCGGGTGGTCGATGCGGTGGATGCAGGCTCGGCACCAAAATCGGCGTCGGTGCTCCAGCCCTCGTCGCCGACCTTGAAGCTGTGTTCGCCCGCCAGGCGCGTGACCAGCTGATAGTTGGCGCAGGCCCAGTGGAAGCGTTGGGCGTCGAGGCTGCCCCAACTGTTGAAGCTGCCACGCAGGTAGAGGCTGCGGCCGCCGAGCGGGTCGGGCGCGCAGGACAAGGCCGTGGTGGGCGGCGCCGCCTGGGCCTGGGCCCAGCCTGCAGCCGCCAGCAGGGCGGCTGCAACAGCCGCCTTCATCCCTTGACGCCGCCGGCGGTCAGCCCCGAGACGATCCAGCGCTGCGCGGCCAGGAACACCAGGGTGATCGGCAGGCCCGAGAGCACCGCGGCGGCGGCGAAATCGCCCCACAGGTACTTCTGCTCGTAGAGGTAGAACTTGCTGCCGACAGCCAGCGTGAGGTTGGGCTCTTCGCGCAGCAGGATCGAAGCCACTGGGTACTCGATGATCACGCCGATGAAGGCCAGCACGAAGACGACGACCAGGATCGGCACCGCCATCGGCAGTAGCACCAGACGGAAGGCCTGCCAATGCGTCGCACCGTCGACTTTGGCGTTCACTTCGATCTCGATCGGGATGGTGACGAAGTAGCCCTGGATGGTCCAGATGTGGGTGGCCACGCCGCCGAGGTAGGCCACGATCACGCCGGCATGGGTCTCGACGCCAAGCCACGGCAGGTGGGTGCCGATGCCGTCGAAGATGGCGTAAATGGCCACCAGGGCCACGGCCACCGGGAACACCTGCAACACCAGCATGGCGTTGAGGAGGACCTGCTTGCGTGCGAACTTCAGGCGTGCAAAGGCGTAGGCCGCGGTGGTGGAGATGGCGACGATCAGGAAGGCGGAAATGGTGGCGATCTTGATCGAGTTCCACAGCCACAGCAGGACCGGGAAGGGCGGCGTGATCAGCGCGCCGTCAGGCCCCTGGAGGCTCATGCCCAGGGCCAGCTTCCAGTGCTCCAGGCTGATCTCAGCGGGGATCAGCGAGCCGGTGGCGAAGTTGCCCGGGCGCAGCGAGATCGAGATGATGGCCAGCAGCGGAAACAGCGTGATGGCCACCAGCACGCACAGGAAGGCGTGTGCCGCCCACAGGCGCCAGCGTTGACTCTTGCC
>JANNFB010000040.1:0-39076 GCA_031379365.1 Burkholderiales bacterium | reverse complement strand
GCCGCTCAAGGCGCTGGTGTGGGAAGACGCGCAGGGCCAGTCCTGGCTCGGCTACAACGACCCGGCCTGGCTCGCGCAGCGTCACGGCGCGGCGAGTTGCCCGGTCGTTGAGAACCTGAAGAAGGCGCTGTCGGGTCTGGCTGACGCAGCGACGAAATAGCGATCAGCACGCGCCGTCGCGGTACGCCCCGCGGTGCGGCGACCATCGGCGCCGTTCGCCGCCTTCGACAAGACTCTTGCTCAAGCAGTCCGAGGCCGAGGGCCTCGCGTGAGCCGGCCGCTCGACGTGTACGGGCGCCGCAGCGGCGCTTCACGCACTGGCGGTGGACGCTGCCGCGTGCCACAGCACCTGGGCCGAGTGTTGCAGTGCTTCGCGCTCTGCCCCGTCCATTTGCGGCACCGGCGTGGGCAGCGAGAGCGCCACACCCTGCAGGCCCGGCGCCGCCACTTCGGCCCGCTCTGCACGCGCGAGGCCGATTGCGTGCGGCGTCGCCGCGAACCAGGCACTGCAGCAGGCTGGCCGTGACCAAGCCGATGGCATGGCGGGTGGCGCCGTTGCGCTGAATCACTTGGCAGGCCGCCACGCGCACTTCGCGGGCAAGTCGTGCTCAAGCTCAAGACCCCCTGGCGCGACGGCACCACCCACCTGGTGATGTCGCCGCTGGAGTTCATAAAGCGGCTCATTCAAAGGCCGCTTTGTGAAAGGCAAATCCGCAGCCGCCAAGTCGGCACAGGGTCGTGACCAGCCCATCGGCATGCCCCCATAAAGCCGACACCCCGCGGACGGTGCTGAACCGTCCCAGCCTCCGCTCAGCCGTTGGCAAGCGGGTGTGCCGCCGTCGCTCGAAACAAGGGTCGGCCGCAAGGGCTTGAGCGCTTGCGGACAATGAGGCGCATGCGCGCCGCCCTCCCGCCCCTGCTGGCTTTGCTCTCGTGGGTCGCTGGGTCCACCCACGCGGTCGCCCCGGCCGTGGCGCACACCAACCCCGCCGCCGTCGAATGGCAGGCCCTGCCGGGCTTCAGCATCGCGCGCACGGAAACCACGGTTGGCCAGTTCAAGCGCTTTGTGCTGGCCACGCAAACCTTGACGCAGGCCGAGCAGGCCGGCGGCGGTGCGGTGTTCGAGGCCGGTTGGGTGCGAAAGCCGGGCTGGACCTGGCGCACGCCGTTCGGCAGCGGGAAGTCAGCGGCCGACAACGAACCCGCGGTGCACGTCACCTTCGACGAGGCCCAGTCTTTCTGCCGCTGGGCGGGTGGGCGTTTGCCTTCCGATGCGCAGTGGTTGTCTGCGGCTTACACGGAGCAGCGGCCCGCGCCCCCTTCACCCTTCGAGCGCGGCAAGACCTACCCCTACCCAACCGGAGACTCGCCGGCAGGCGCGCAGTGCCTGGGGGACTGTGGCGCCGCCGCTGAGTTGCGCGCGCTCCGGCACGGCGCGACGCTCTTGCGCGGCCACGGGCACGCACTTGCCGGCAGCACGCCGGCGGGCGTGAACGGCTTGCACGAGATGGGTGCCAATGCCTGGGAATGGGTGGACGAGCCTGCCGGCGGCGTTGTCTTGGCCGAACGGCGCACGCGTGGCGGCTCCTGGTGGTACGGCGCGTCGCAGATGCGCGCCGACCATCTGCAGAGCAAGCCGCCCGACACGGCCGTGGTGTACATCGGCTTTCGCTGCGCCAGGCGCCCGTGAGGCGGCCGCCTGCGCGGACGGCCGCGGCCGCTAGATGCTGTAGCGTGCCCAGCGCTCGAGCAGGGTCTCGTAGTCGCGCCGGGTTTCGGCGTAGACCTGGGCGTAGTCGCGCGTCTTGCAGCCGCCACTGGCCCTGACCATGGAGCGGGCCGCGTCGGCACTCAGGCGGCGCGAGATGTCTTGCAGCTCGCGCGTGCGGGCAAAAGCCGGCAGGTCGCTGACCACGGCGCGCCAGTTGTTGCCAACGCGGCGGGGGCACAGGGTGTCGAGGGTGCTCATCAGGTCGGCATGAAACATCAGGTCGCCCATCAGCTCACCGGTCTCCTCATCCGGGCCGATGTTGACGCTGGCAGTGGCACTCGACAGGGCCAGCACCAGCGGCGCCATGACGACGAGATGGCGCAGTGCGCTGCGGCGGCGACGGGTGGGGGCTGTGTCTGGGTGCATGGCCGCGCCAGTCTAGGCAGAGCGGCGCCTTTCGCCACGCCCCTGTTCCGGGGTCGGGGCACCCCCATTCGCAGGTGCGGGCAACACTTTCCAGCGTCGCCGCGACAATCGCGCCACCCTGTCCCCGGAGACTGCCGTGCCGCGCACCCGCCCCTTCGACGTCATCCTCTACGGTGCCAGCGGCTTCGTCGGCCGCCAGACGGCGCGTTACTTCGCGGTCCATGCGCCTGGGCTGCGCTGGGCGGTGGCCGGGCGCTCGGCGGTCAAGCTCGAAGCCCTGCGCAGCGAGCTGGCCGAGGCCTCGCCCGGTATGGTGGTGGCCGACGCCGGCGATGCGGCGGCGCTGGGCGCTCTGGCAGCGCAGGCGCGCGTCGTGCTCAGCACGGCCGGGCCTTTCGCGCGCTTCGGCAGCGAGCTGGTGGCGGCCTGCGTGCGCCACGGCACCCACTATGTCGACATCACCGGCGAGACACCGTGGGTGCGCCAGATGATCGACCGCCACCACGCCACCGCGGCCGCCAGCGGCACGCGCATCGTGCCGGGGTGCGGCTTCGATTCAGTGCCCTCGGACCTGGGCGCCTGGTTGGTGGCCCGCGCCCTGCGCGGGCAACACGACGAAGCCTGTGTGAGCGTGAAGGCCTGCTTCTCGATCCAGGGCGGGCTCAATGGCGGCACGGCGGCGTCGATGCTGCATGCGCTCGAAGAAGGCGTGCAGGGCCAGGTCGACGATCTCTTCCTGCTCAACCCTGTGGGCACGGCCCCCGCCGATGCGACCCGCCACCGCGACCCGGCCGGCGCCCTGCGCGACGCGGACTTCGACGCCTGGCTGGCCCCCTTCGTGATGGGCCCCATCAACACCCGCGTGGTGCGCCGCAGCGCCGCGTTGCTGGCCGGCAGCGGCCTGTATGCACCCGCCTTCCACTACCAGGAGTACGCCCGCATCGGTCGCGGTGCCCAAGGCGCGCTGAGCGCCACCGCGGTGGCCGTGGGCATGGCCGCTGGGCGCACAGCGCTCGGCATCGCGCCGCTGCGCCGCCTCGCCGCGCGCTACCTGCCCGCACCGGGCGAGGGGCCGAGCGAGCGCGCCATGGACCGCGGCTCGTTTCGCTGCGAGTTGATCGGCGTCGGCAGCCGCGGCACGCTTCAGCTTGGGCGCATCGCCGGTCGCGGTGACCCCGGCAACCGGGCCACCACGGTCTTCGTCTGCGAGTCGGCACTGGCCCTGGCGCTCGATGCCCGGCGCCTGCCGGGCGGGGCGCGCCTGGGCGGGGTGCTGACGCCGGCAGTTGCCCTCGGGGCGGTGCTGGCCGCGCGACTGCGGGCGGCTGGGATGACGGTGGAGCCGTTCGGCGCCTGACTCAGCGCTCCGTCACGCCCAGCTTGTCGAGCAGGCCGTTCAGCTCATCCAGGGAGCCGAACGAGATCGCGATCTCGCCCTGTTCGCCGCGCTGGGTCTTGCGCAGCACGCGGATCTCGACCGAGGCCGTCAGGCGATCGGCCAGGGCCTCTTCCAGGCGCACGATGTCGCGCGACTTGACCTGCTTGATGCGCATCAGCGGCGACTGTCGGCCAGCGCCATTGCCGGCCTGGCGGGCGACGAGCTTCTCGGTCTCGCGCACCGAGAGTTTCTTGGATGCCACCTCGTTGGCGCACAAGATTTGCTGCGCGGCCTCCAGCCCGAGCAGGGCGCGCGCATGGCCCATCTCGATGTCGCCGGCGATCAGCATCTGCTGCACCGGTGCCGTCAGGTTCAACAGGCGCAACAGGTTGCTGGCCGCGCTGCGCGAGCGGCCGACGGCCTGCGCCGCCTGTTCGTGGGTGAGGGCGAACTCGTCGACCAGGCGCTTGAGGCCTTGGGCTTCTTCGAGCGGGTTGAGGTCTTCGCGCTGGATGTTCTCGATCAGCGCCATCACGGCGGCGGCTTCGTCGGCCACCTGGCGCACCAGCACCGGCACTTCCGTCAGCCCGGCCAGGTTGGCGGCGCGCACACGGCGCTCGCCGGCGATGATTTCGTAGCGGTTCGGGCCCACCGGCCGCACCAGCACCGGCTGCATGATGCCCTGGCTCTTGATGCTCTCGGCCAGCTCGTAGAGCGAGCCCTCGTCCATGCGTGTGCGCGGCTGGTACTTGCCGGGCTGCAACTGGGCCAGCTTGAGGGTGCTGGGCGTGCCGTCGTCGCGGGCGGCGGCGGGCGCTTCGCTGACCTTGGGCCCGAGCAGGGCCTCGAGGCCCATCCCCAGCCCTTTGGGTTTCTTGGTGACCATGGAGCGGGATTGTCGGTGATCGCCGCGGTGCCGGGCCGCTGCGTATCAGCGGCCCTGCGCCAGGGCCTTCAGGTTGGCCAGATCGGCCTCGAGCCCCTGGCCGATGGGGCGGTCCGTGTCAACAAACAGGCCCCGCCAGCGCATTCGGAAAGGCGCGGGGCCGTGCACGACCCAGCTGACGATGGTCAGGTGCTCGCCCTCGGCCCACAGCGTGAACTCGGCGCCCTGCTGCGCCGCGGCGGGTTGGGTGAACATCAGCGTCATCGCCAGCCCGACCGGCGCCTCGCTGCGAGTGATGGTGAGGCTGCCGCTGCCGGCCTTGCGGCTCTGCCACACGTAGGCTGCGCCGAGGCCACTCGCCGGCCCGCTGTAATGGCCCTGCGCGGTGGCGCCCCCGCGCAGGTAGCGGCTCCAGGTGTTGAAGGTCTTCAAGTCGTTGATCAAGGCGAAGACACGCGCCGCCGGCGCCTTGATCACTGCGGTGCGCGTGACGCGGAAGCGCCGCGGCCGCCGCGCCGCGGTGCGCAGGAGCAGGAGCACGGCCATGGCGACGAGCGCCCAGAGCGCCAGGGTCCATGGGGATGTCATGCCCTTGGCTCCGCCATCAGCTCGCCAACCCAGGCCTGGCCGGCCGGCCAGTCGCCCAGGCCGGACGCGCCGTTGAGGTGGCCCCGTGCGCCCAGCGCGATGTGCCGCGCACCCCACTCGCGCACCAGGCGCGCACTCGCCTCGGCGCTGCTGTAGGGATCGTCTGCGCTGGTCACGGCGATGGCCGGGAAGGGCAGGGGTTGGCGCAGGATGGGCCGCCAGACATGCAGGTTGGACGGCAGGTCATCGCGCTCGATGTCGGGCGGCGCCACCAGCAGGGCCCCTCTCACCCGGCTCAGATGCTGCGAGTGCGCCGCCCAGGCTGACACCAAGTGGCAGCCCAGGCTGTGCGCCACCAGCACGGCGGGCCCCTCGCTTTCCAGCAGCACCTCCTCGAGGCGCGCCATCCAGTCGCCGCGCTTGGGCCAGAGCCAGTCGCTCTGCGTCACGCGGTGCCAGCCGCGCAGCCGTTCCCAGCGGCTTTGCCAATGCGCGGCGTCGGAGTCGAGCCAGCCCGGCAGCTACAGAACACGGCACTGCGTCATCACCCTTGCCTTATCCTTCGATCAACGATCGACACCATTTTGAAGCCGCCATGAAAAAGCACACCGTCTTCGTCGACGGCCAGGAAGGCACCACCGGCCTGCGCATCCACGAGTATCTGGCCGCGCGCAGCGACATCGAGGTGCTGAAGATCGACGCCGAGCGCCGCAAGGATGCGGCCGAGCGAGCACGCCTGCTGAATGCCGCCGACGTGGCCTTCCTGTGCCTGCCCGACGCAGCCGCCAAGGAGGCGGTGGCCCTGGCCACCAATCCGCACACCTGCATCATCGACGCCAGCACGGCGCACCGCGTCGCCCCAGGCTGGACCTTCGGCGTGCCCGAACTCGCGCCAGGCCAGCGCGAGGCGCTGCGCAAGGCCAAGCGCATCGCCAACCCGGGCTGCCACTCCACGGCTTTCATCGCCCTGCTGCGCCCGCTGGTCGATGCCGGCATCGTCGCCCGCGACCTGCCCGTGACGGCGACCTCCATCACCGGCTACTCCGGCGGCGGCAAGAAGATGATCGAGGAGTACCGCGCCGCAGGCAATGCGGCGCTCGACGCGCCGCGCCCCTATGGCCTGAAGCTCGGCCACAAGCATGTGCCGGAAATGATGGCCTACACCGGCCTGACGGTGAAGCCCGTGTTCATGCCCATCGTCGGCCCCTTCTACAAGGGACTGGCGGTCAGCGTGCCGCTGCACTTCGCGCAACTGCGGGCCGGCACCGACGCCGCCGCGCTGGTGCGCGCCTTCGAGGCGCACTACGCGGGCGAGCGCTTCATCCGCGTGATGCCGCTGTCCGACCCGGCCATCACCGAGCCGAACTTCTTCGATGTGCAGGGCGCCAACGACACCAACCGCATCGACGTGTTTGTGTTCGCCGACGAACAGCAAGCGATCCTCATCGCCCGCGAAGACAACCTCGGCAAGGGCGCCAGCGGGGCGGCGGTGCAGTGCATGAACCTGCACCTGGGCTGTGACGAAGGCCTGGGCCTGTAGCGCGCAGCGTCATGCCACCGATCTTTCACATGATCGCCGGCGCGCCCGACCCGGTGGCGCCGTTCAGCCATGCCGTCGAGGCCGACGGCTGGGTCTTCATCACCGGGCAGATGCCGTTCACCAGCACCTCGATCGACGCGCCTTACCCCGAGGGCATCGAGGCGCAGACGCACCAGGTGATGAAGAATCTGCAGGTCGTGCTGCAGGGCTGCGGCCTGGACCTGGCCGACGTGCTGTCGGCGCGCATCTACCTGACCCACTTCGATGCCGACTACGCGGCCATGAACGCGGTCTACGCGAGTTACTTCGCGGCCGGGCGCCGACCGGCGCGTACCTGCATCGGCGTCACCGGCCTGGCCAAGGGGGCTCGGGTTGAGATCGACATGGTGGCGCGGCGAACACCTGGCTGAGCGGGCATCGCTTTCATTCGCGCGAGATCCGTAGCCTGCTTTCGGCCCGTTGCGGACGTTGGCGTACGTCCGCTGTTTCGTGCTGGCATGGGCGCGAGCAAGGCGGCGTGCGCGGCCTGGGCGGAGCTCAAACGGCTGGCCCTTCGCTGCGCTGCGGGCGCCCTGCGATGCTCGGCTTGCCGGCCCCGTTGCAGAACTCCCGCCGTTCGCTGCGCTCACGGTGGTGGGACCGCAGGAGCGAGGCAGAGCACGGAGCGCGCGGGTGCGCGCGCGGCCAGCCAGCCTGCGCTTCTCGGCGGCGCCGATTCGCCCTGCCCAGGCCCCGCCCGCCGCCTTGCGGGCAAGAGCATGGGTGTTGCTCACTCCGCAGGCCACCACGGTATCTGCAACGGGGCCGCCAGGTCGCGCGCAGCGCGCATCTGAGGCGCTGAGCAGCACAGGCTTCGAGGCCTGCGCGCGCAGCGCGCTTCGTGCACTGACTCGGCGCGACTGTCCGACCACAGTGAGCGCAGCGAACGGCGGGAGTTTCGCGACGGGGCCTCGAAGCCGAGCAGCGCAGGGCAGTCGCAGCGAAGCGAAGACCGCCTCAGCTAAGCGCTGCGCTCGGCCCGGCGGCCCCGTTGCCGCGCCGCCGTATCGCGAGCAGTTCGTCAGTGTCGGCAACGGGCCGGGTGCCGACCCTCCGTCGCGATCGAATGAACGCAACTGTGTGCGAGAACTGCGCCAAGGCGGGCCTCAGGGCCGCGGCGACAGCGTGCGGTAGTGGTAGGCGTAGCCATCGGCAAAACCCAGCCGCGCATACAGGCTGCGGGCAGCGTGGTTGGCGGCATCGACCTGCAGGTAGGCCGCTCGCGCGCCCTCGTCCCGCGCCCGCGTTAGCAAGCGGATGCACAGGCGCCGGGCCAGGCCCTGTCCGCGCGCCGCTTCGGCGGTGAACACGTCGTACAGGCCGACCAGATCGGCCTCGCGGGCAAACTGGCCGCAGGCCAGCACGGCACCATCGGCCTGCCGCCGAATCGCCAGCGCCTGGAAGGGCACCGGCGACATCTCGAGGCGCTGCGCATGCGCCTGGCTTTGCGACAGGGGTGAGCCTCGCAATTGACCGACGGCTTGCGCGAAGGCGCTGTGGCCGAGCGTCTGCCAGACCAGACCTGTGGGCAAGGGCTCCTCGGGCAGGGCCTCGATCGAAGCGAGGGCCATCACGCGCGTGTCGTCCATGCGCGCCCAGCCCAGCGCCGCCAGCTCGGCATCGAGGCCGCGCGGCTGGCTGAAGGGTGTGATGCGCACCACCGCTGGAAGTTGGGCCTCGTCGAACACCGCCTGCGCCAGCGCGAGTTTCTGCGCGAGCGGCAAGCGGCCGGCAGCCACCGCGTTGATGCAGCGCGCCCGCTGGGCCTTGCCCGGCGAGAAGCGCACCAGCCAGCCGTCGAGCCAGCGCTGCTGTGGCGGCGCGCTGGCGTTGAGGCCGGCGTCTTCGATCCGTGACAGCAGGACAGGGTCGAAGCTCGGGGCCAGACGAGCCCTCCTGTCCAGCGGCCGCCGCGGATCCGGCTTTGCCGGTGCGCCAGCGACGCCCGGAGGCGCTGAAGGCGCCGTGCCGTCGCCAGGGGGAGCGCCAAAGCCGCTGCGGGGGGGGTTCACGCCAAGGTCTTGATGCGCTCGACCATCTCGCGCGCGAACTCGATGTAGGCCATTGCACCCTTGGACAAAGGATCGAACACCACGCCGGCCTGGCCGTAGCTCGGCGCCTCGGCCAGGCGCACATTGCGCGGGATCACGGCCTTGAACACCTTGTCGCCGAAATGCGCTTCGAGCTGCGCGCTGACCTGCTGCTGCAGCGTGATGCGCGGATCGAACATCACGCGCAGCAGGCCGATCACCTGCAACTTCGGGTTCAGGTTGGCATGCACCTGCTTGATGGTGTTGACCAGATCGCTCAGGCCCTCGAGGGCGAAGTACTCGCACTGCATCGGCACGATCACGCCGTGCGCGCTGCACAGGCCGTTGAGCGTGAGCATGCTCAGCGACGGCGGGCAATCGATGAGGACGAAGTCGTAGTCGGCGCCGGCCACGGCGAGGGCATCGCGCAGGCGCTCGTTGCGCCGCTCCAGCGGCACCAACTCGACCTCGGCGCCCGACAACTCGCGGTTCGCGCCGAGCACGGCATAGCCGCCCTTCTCGCTGCGCTGCACGGCCTCGGCGATGCTGGCGGACTCGAGCAGCACGTCATAGGTGCTGAGCTCGAGCTTGCGCTTGTCGATGCCCGAGCCCATCGTGGCGTTGCCCTGCGGGTCGAGGTCGACCACCAGCACGCGCTGGCCGACCTTGGCCAAGCCCGCAGCGAGGTTGACGGTGGTGGTGGTCTTGCCGACCCCGCCCTTTTGGTTCGCAATGCAGAAGATCTTTGGCACGCGCTCAGTCTCGCATCAATCGCGCACCAGGCGCAGGCCGAAGCCGATCAGGAACACACCGGCCAAGCGCTCCAGCCAACGCGCGACGCGGCGATGCGCGCGCACCTTGGCGGCCACCGCGTTGGCAAAGGCGCACAGCGTCAGGCAGTAGAGCGCGGTGATGAGGGCGATGGTGATCGCCATTGCCGCGAAGGTCGGCAGGCCGCGGTGGGTGGCCGGGTCGATGAAGAGCGGAAAGAACGCCATGTAGAAAACGATCGCCTTGGGGTTGAGCAGGGTGATGAAGAAGGCCTGACGGGCGTAGTCACGCGGCTCGATATGCACCGGCGACGCGCTGGCGTCACCGCGCGCGAACAGCAGCCGCAGCCCGATCCAGGCCAGGTAGGCCGCACCGGCGTACTGCACCGCCTTGAAGGCCACGGGATGAGCGGCCAGCAGCGCCGCGACGCCGGCCACGGCCAGCCACAGCAGCACTTGGTCGCCGGCGATGACGCCGAAGGTGGCGGCCGCACCGGCGCGAAAGCCGCCCTTCGCGGTCGAGGTCAGCAGCGCGAACGTGCCCGGCCCGGGCAAGGCCAGGAAGAGCAGGATGGAAGCGCTGAAGGCGGTGAAGTCGCTGATGCCGAACATGGGAGCCTGGCAGGTGGGCAGGCCCGCAGATTACAGGATGCTTCGCGCGCCTGGCCTGCGCGCCGCGGCTGAACGACAATCGCGCCCCATGAACCCAGAGCCCCCATCCGCCGCAGGCAACGAGGCGCCCGCCGATGCGCCCGCCGCGGCCAGCCCCGTGGCCCTCGAAAGCACGGTGCAGCACGCCGAAGCCGGCACGGCGAATGACGGCACGCGCGACGACGCGCCGGACACCGTGCCCGACCAGTTGCGCGAGCTGCCGGTGGACACACCGCTGGAGGCATCGGCGCCCATCGCATCGAGCGCGGCCGAGGAACCGGGCACGGTCGCCACACCTGCGGATGGCGCCGCGCCGGCCGCCGCCCCTGCCGCGCCCGAGATGTCTCCTGCGGCCACCGGTGCGCGCCTGGCCGAGCTCTTCCCCGCCTTGTTCGCTGCCGCGGCGCCCGGGGCACCCGGCCCGGCCAAGCCCATCAAGCTGCGCATCCATGCCGACATTCAGGCTCGCGCGCCCGGCCTCTTCAGCAAGCGCGTGCTGGGCATCTTCTTCAGCCGCTACACCACCACCACTGCTTACCTCAAAGCACTGGTGAACGCGCCGCAGCGCCTGGACCTCGACGGTGAGGCCGCCGGCGACATCAGCGAAGAGCACCGCCAGCTGGCCCGCGACGAACTGGCCCGCCGGCAAGCGCTGGCGGCCGAGCGGCGCGCGGCCCTGCGGCCGCCGCGGCGCGAGCGGCCGCCCGCGCGTGAAGGCGAGGCGGCCCAAGCCACTGCGCCCGACGCCGCGCCAGATCACAGTGCCAGCGCACGGCCCGAGATGCGCCCTGAACGGCGACCCGACAACCGCCCCCCAGTGCGCCCGCCGCAACGGCCGCGTGGCGATGCGCCGCGCAGCGACGCGCCCCGTCCCGAGTACCGCGAAGCGCGGAGCCCGGACCAGCCAGCGCCATCCGGCGAGCGTCCATCACGTCCGCCGCGTCCACCGCGCCCGCCGCAGCACGCCGACCGCGGGCCGCGAACCGAGCACACGCCACCCCACCGGCCTGCGCCGCGCCAGGTCATGGTGCCCCCGTCGCCTCGCGTGGACACCGCCCCGGCCCTGCCCGCTGACCCGGCCCAGCGCGAGCGCGCCATGCTGCTGCGCAACTTCGAGTCCAGCCCCTTGAGCAAAGCCAACTTCTGCGCCCTCAAGGGACTGACGGAAGCGGCCTTGGATGCGGCGCTGAAGCAGGCGCAGGCGGAGCGCGGTTCGCCAGCACCGGCGTCTCCCGCGTCGTTGCAGCCGCGCGGAGGCAATCGCCGCTGACCGGCAGGCAGCGCGCGCGGGGCAGTGGGCCTCAGGCCCGGGTCATCACTTGCGTGGGCGCTTGGCCGTTGGCCAGCGGCAGGGTGTCCTTGAACAGGGACGAGCTGAAGGTCTGCGCCAGCGTGCTCGGCCCATCCATCGCCCACAGGCCGAGGGCGCGAGCACTCATCGGCTTGGCAAACAGGTAACCCTGCATCTCGTCGCAGCCTTGAACCATCAGGAAGTCGCGCTGGGCCTCGGTCTCGACGCCTTCCGCCACCACGCGCAGGCGCAGCGAGTGGGCCATCTGCAAGATCGCCTGCACGATGCTGCGCGCCTCGGCACTCTCGCCCAGGTCGGCAACGAAGGCGCGGTCGATCTTCAACTCACTGGCCGGCAGGCGGCGCAGAGACGCCAGGCTGGAATGGCCGGTGCCGAAGTCGTCGATCGAGACGTGCACGCCGAGCCGGCCCAGGCGGGCGAAGGCGCGATGCGCCACCACCGTGTCTTCCATCGCCACACTCTCCGTGATCTCACAGGTGAAGCGCTCGGCCTGCAGGCCATGGCTGCGCAGGCCCCGTTCGAGTCGGGCGGCGAAGTCGTCCTGCCGCATCTGGTAGCCCGAGACGTTGATCGCCACGCGCATGCGCAGCCCGCCCTTGCGCCAGACTGCGGCCTGCCGGAGGGCCTCGTCCAGCACCCAGTTGCCGATCTCGCCGATCAGGCCGTGGCGCTCGGCCAGCGGAATGAAGATCGCCGGGCTGACCATGCCGCGGCGCGGGTGGCGCCAGCGCAGCAGGGCCTCGGCCGCGGTGACCTGCAGACTTTGGCTGTCGACCTTGGGTTGGTAGAAGAGCTCGAACTCCTTGCGCTCGATCGCATGCCGCAAGTCACGCACCAGCTCGGCCTGGTCGCGCTGGTCGGCGGCCATGCGCGGGTCGAACTCGGCGTGGTCGTCGCCGCCGGCCTGCATCACGGCGCGCATGGCGTTGGCCGCGCGGGCCACCACTTGCGGCGCCTCGGCTGCGGCCCCGGCGGCAACACCGACCGAGGCCGTGAGGCGGATCTCGTGGCCCTCGATCGTGAACGGCTGAGCCAGCTCGGCCCGCAATCGCTGCGCCAGCGCCAAGCCTTCGGTCACGCTGGCACGGGAAATCAGGACGAACTCGTCGGTGCCAACGCGGGCAATGGCCCGGCGCGATTCGCCGACCGCCGACAGGCGCTTGGCCACCGCCAGCAGCAAGGGGTCGACGCAGGCCGCCCCATGCGTGTCCTGCAGCAGGCGGAACGCATCCAGGCCAACGCACAGTGCGGTCAGCGGGGCGGCGCCATTGCGCTGGGACAGGGTGGCCAGGGCATCGTCCAGGCCGCGCCGCGACAGCGCCCCAGTCGCGGCGTCGCGCAACTCGGCATCGCTGGCGCGGGAGTGGGCGGCACGCAAGCTGCGCTGCAGGCGATCGCCGCGGCGGGTCTGGCGCCAGTAGAGGGTACCCAATGCGAGTGACGCGAGCAGGCCGCAAAACGCCAGGCCGAGAACGATTTCGGGATCGAGAGGCATGCCGCTGTTGTCGGCCACCCCAGCGTCGACTTGAGGCGCGCAGACACCCTGTGCACTGGATCACGCCGGGGCCGGTTTCGGCACCTCACGGCTGCTGCGACTGAACCAGTGGACAGTGGCGCGCGGGTCGGTGGTCTCGGACAGTGCGCTGCCTCCACCAACCGAAGGAAACCCCATGACCCCCGCCCCCGATCCGCGCCACCCGCTCAGCCTCTTGCTCGTCGCGCCCTTGTTGGCCGCCCTGCTGGCAGCCTGCGGCGGCGGCGACGACGATCCCGCCGCCGCGGCGCCGACCGGGCCGATGGGCCAGGTGACGGCCTTGGCCAGTGGCTTGATCCAGCCCGGCATTTACAGCGTCGCGGGCTGCGTGACGAACGGCAGCACGGTGGCATTGCAGCGCAAGCTGCGCATTCAGGCCGACGGCAGCCTGCAGTGGCTAAACGCCGCGAACGGCGACGCCGTGCTGTTCAGTCTGGTGCCGACGAGCACGGAGGACGAACGACGCGTGCTGTACTACTTTCAGCCCGACAACTGGGGCTTGACCTTCGCCAAGTACGACAGCGCCACCGGGGCCAACACGGCCTACCTGATCGTCAACGCTGCGGGCGGTGTGCGCGCGCTCTACAACAACGGCGCCCAGGAAACCTGCGCATGCCCGTTCGCCCCCACGCTGGCCATCAGCAACGCCAGCGTCGCAGCGCGGCTGGGCTCGGCCGTGGCCCTGAACGGCGCCGCCGGCCTGGTGGCCGGCCCGGTGACTGCGAACGGCGTGAACTACACCAGCGTCGGCGTCACAACCGTCGGCGCCGTCACCACGCAGACCGCCGAGCCTGGCAGCAGCCCGGTGGCCTGGGGCAACTGGTTGACCACCGCGGCCACCAGCGCTCCCAGCTACTACGAAGAACAGTTCACCTCCAACGCAACCCGGCCAGCGAGCTCGGGCACACCCGCCAACCCGCGCATTGCCGCCTACCTCTCGCACCCGACCCTGCGCGGTCAACAGAACGGCGCCGCGCCCGGCACGTTGACCCCGGTCGGCTTCGGCATCGCGCGCAACAACAGCGGCAGCGGCCCGGCGGTGGGGCTGTCCCTGCTGGACTGACGCGTGCCGCCCTGCAAGGCGGCGCGCGGCAGGCTGGGGGGCCCGGAAGCCCCCGCCGACGGACTTCCCGACGAGCGAGAAGATCGCAGATGGTGTGGCACGCGCCTTGCACGACTCTCGCGCGACACTTGGATCCATGGCAGACCGAAGATCATCACTGCGCAGCCGCTGACCTCCCGGGCCTTCGAGCCGTTCGGCGAGTTCTTCTGCCGCCTGACCGAACCCGGGCGCGCATACACCGAGGCGGCCCCGGGCAACGGCCGGCCCGCGGCCAGGCCCAGCCTGTCGATGGCGCTCAAGCGGCCGCTTGCCCAGTTGCCGCTGGCGGTGTTTGAACTCGAACGTCACGCACAGTCCTCGCAGACCTTTGTGCCGATAGACGCCGGGCGCTGGCTGATGTCGGTGGGCCTGCACATGCGGCTGATCGGCCACCCCGCGCGTGCGGTGGGCCTGCAGCGGCTGCTGGACTACCTGATGGCGCGCGAGGACGTGTGGATCACGCGGCGCGTGGATATTGCGCGGCATTGGCAGCGCATGCACCCTTATCCCGGCAAGGGCCTGAACGAATAGTCGCAACCCTGGGGCGTCTGCACTGCGGCACGCTCGTGAGCGGCGCATTGCGGCCTTCGGTTCTCGCGCGTTCCCGCACTGCGCCGGCCGGGGCCACCGGGCGCCCGCCTCCGCGAATGTCCTCCGCCCTGGGCTTCGCCCCGGGCTCCCCCTTGATTTCGCTGCGGCGGGCACCCGGCGGCCCCGGCCTCGAGTCTCCGCACCCCTCCACCTGCGAACAGCCCACGGGCATCGGATCGGGACGGCGGGGCGCTCTGCGCCGCGAAATCAAGGAGGGGAGGCGGGCGCAGCCCGACTCGGGGGACATTCGCGGAGCAGAGCGCCCCGCCGGCCCGATCTCGCGCCATCTCTCGCATGCGTGTGACAAAGACAGCCATCGGCTGCGAGCCGCCTTTCACTCTTATCCGGCAGAGCGCGATCCGGGATGAGTCCAAGGCCGGCAGCGGTGAACGTCACTGCCGGGCCGAACGATGTCGAGAGAACCTGCCGAGCACACGGACGCCCCCACCAGGCCCAACAGCTCGGGGCCGTCAACGCGTCCACTCGTCAAGCGCAGCATGGTGCGGGTCGGGAGCGCCGCCTTGGCCGTGCTGGCGTCCTCAGCGCAACGCCAACCAGATCTCGTTGCGGCGCAGGAACCACGGCGTGATCG
Organism: Burkholderiales bacterium; assembly: GCA_031379365.1. GTDB lineage: Bacteria > Pseudomonadota > Gammaproteobacteria > Burkholderiales > Burkholderiaceae_C > CADEEN01. Next base: position 23,926 of record JANNFB010000040.1, on the reverse strand, counting down.
GCGGGTTGTAGCGCGCCAGCACCGGCTCGCCTTGCGTGGCCAGGCCGGCCGCGTCGAGCGCGGCCTTGAGCAGGGCGAGATGCTCCTGGTAGTTGGCTTGCGACCAGGTGCCCGAGTAACGGATGGCCGCCCACTGGCTGGCCGGCACCTCGCGCAGCTGCACGCGCGCATCGAGCGGCTCGGGCGCGGTGGCCAGGGTCACGCCCTTGGGCAGAACGAATTGCACACGCATGCCGCCAGCCACCGCCGCTTGCGTCACTGGCGCGGTCATGTCCAGGCGCACGGGCACCGCGCTCTGCGTCACCGGCGCCGTCATCGCCAACTTCCGCTCGCCCTTGTTCTTGCCGAAGATGTAGCCGGCCAGGATAGGGAAGGCCTGGTTGCCGGCCTCTTCGGCGCTGCTGTTCAGCACCACCTCGGCCACGACGTAGGGCGCGTACTGACGCAACTCGACGTTGTCGAGCTTGCGCATCACTTCATAACTGGGCTCTTCGATGGCATGGCTCCACAACGGCAAGGCAGTGAGGGCGAGGAACAGCAGGGGACGCAGCATGGTGACAGACGCGTGGCGCAAAGCTTTGTGGGGAGTCTCAGCATAGGGCCGAACGCGGCGCCCCACGGGCAGCAAGGTGTTTGGCGGCGGTGCGCCCCGCACCTGCCGAGGCGAAGGCTCGGGCGCGGGCGCGACACCTGCATGGCCCTCGGCGTGCAGAACCCGGCCAAAGCGGCGATGATGTCAGCCTCCAAGGGTGTGGCAAGCGCGCCAGCGGAGCACCACGCAGCAGTCCAGTGGCGAGCCGAGGCACAGTGATGGCGAAGACAGCGGTAGGGGGCGGCCAGTTCGAGCAGTCCTTCATGTTCCACATGATCCGGGACTTTTTTCTGCTCGCGATGCTGGTCGCTGCAGTCGAGTTGGGCATCCGATATGCCGCCTTGCGCTACGACTTCAGCCGCCAGGAGCCCGCGCGGGTCGACCGCGCAGCGCAGCAACTGGCCAATGACGTCAAGGCCATCATGCTCAACTCCGGCGGGCCGCTGGCGGCGCAGACGGTCTACCCCATCCTGAACCGTAACTACGACGATCTGGGCCTGTCGATCGCCGTCTTGCCAGCGGCAGTGACGGTGGAGTCGATGCGGGTCAGCTTCAAGATCGAGGCCCTGGGCTTGCAACCGCGCTGGCCCGAGGGGCCCCACCAGCAGGCAACGGCGGGGCTGCAGGCCGAACAGTTTTGCCTCAATTGCCACATCAAGGCCAAGGTCGGCGACGTGCTGGGCACGGTCACCGTGCGCAGCTACCTCGAGCGCAAGGAGGCAGCGTGGTGGCAGGAGGTGCGGCTCACCGCGGGCGCGTTGAGCCTGAAGATCCTGATCCACACCATCGTGCTCTTCCTCTTGCTGAAGGTGCGCATGGCGCCCCTGATCACGCTGCGCAGCACGGTGTCGAGCCTGGCGCGCGGGGTGATGGACCTGTCACCGCGGGCGAGCGTGAACAGCGCCGACGAGTTCGGCGAGTTGGCGCAGGACTTGAACCACTTCCTCGACCGCATCGGCCTCGTGGTGCAGGACCTCGACCGCATCCTGGGCGAAGTGGTGGCCGTCGGCGCGCGGCTGGGGGCGCTCAACCGGGGCCTCGAGCAACATGTCGAGAGCCGCCGCGGCGACGCCGTGCGCCTGCTGGGCGACGGTGCGCAACGCAGCCTCGACACCCAAATGCTGGTCGCTCGCGAGGCCGGCGCCTTCGACGCCCTGGAGCAGACTTTGCTGCAAACGCTGGCCGCGCTCGCGCCACCCCATGAGGGGGCCGGCCGGGCCACGCCGCAGCTGCGCGAGCAGCTGGCCCGCCTGCGCCAGAGCTTCACCGCGGTGTCGGACGCGCTGAAAGGTCTGGCCCCCCCTGTGAGGGTGGCCGAGGCGCAATCGGCGGAGTACCAGGCGTTCGCCCAGTCCCTGCGCGAAATGGCCCTGCTCGAAGCCTCGATGCAGCGGGTCGCCGAGTCGGGCCAGCAGGTGTTGCAGCGCCTGGCGCGAGCCCGCCCAGAGCGCCTGCCGGACTGAGTGCCAGCGCCAGAAAACTGTCAACATCCTCCCCTTCCTTGAAGTGCCCACCATGACCCCCTCCCTGAGCCACCGGTTCGCGGCCCTGCCCCTCCTGGCCCTTGCCTTGCTCGCCCCCGGGCGCATTGCGGCCCAGCCCGGCGCCGAAGCGGCTTGCCCTGCCGTGCTCAAGCACACCATGAAGCGTCTGCAGGACGAAGCGCCGCAGGCGCTGTGCCAATACAGCGGCAAGGTGCTGCTGGTGGTGAACACCGCCAGCCAGTGCGGCTACACGCCGCAAAACAAGGGCCTGGAGGCCTTGCACAGCAAATACGCCGGGCGCGGCCTGGTGGTGATGGGCTTCCCATCGAACGATTTCGGGCAGCAGGAGCCGGGCGACGCCAAGAAGATCGCCGAGACCTGCTTCAACTTCTACGGCGTGCGCTTCCCGATGTTCAGCAAGGTGACGGTGCGCGGCGCCGGCACCCACCCGCTGTACGCGCAACTGACGCAGGCCACCGGCCAGGCGCCCGGCTGGAACTTCCACAAGTACCTGGTGGACCGGCAGGGCCGCGTGGTGGCCAGCTTCAACAGCGACGTGGCACCCGAGGACAAGCGCCTGACAGCGGAGCTGGAGCGCCTGCTGGCCCAACGCTGAGCTTCGGCGGCGCGGGGCTCGACGCGGGCGCGTGCGCGCGACCTCGAGAGTCGCAACCAGGCGGCCGATTGGGCCGGGCCACGGGTAAGACCAACAGGAGCGGTCGCGACAACGACGGCCTGACCACGCAGGCGATCCCGGTGCATCATTGGGGACAGCTGCACCAGCATGCGTTCAACACCGCGGGAGAGGCCGAGTGAGCCAGACCGAACGAGTCCCTCTGGCCGACGTGCGCGATCTCATCGCCATCGGTCAGGCGCTGCCGTTTCGCGTGCTCGACACGCAGTCGCGGCTGCTGCTCAACGAAGGCCAGATGGTGGGCAGCGAACGCCAGTTCGAGATGCTCAACGAGCGTGGCGCCTGGGTCGAGCGTGCGGTGGTCGAGCGCGTGCGAAGCGAGCGCGCGGGCGCCATCGATCCGGCCATGCGCTTGGTCGCCAAACGCCAGGCCACGCTCTTCGACCTGTGGGACCAGGCCTTGTGGGATCTGGACGACCTGTACCGCCGCCTTGCGCGCGGCAAGGCGGATGCGGCTCAAGTCGATGCCTTTGCCGTGGGCTTGCAGGCCTTGATCGAGCGTGATGTGGACATCAGCCTGTTTCTTTGCGTGCGCCAAGACGATCGCCGGTTCGCGCTGTATGCCAGCCACCATGGCCTGCACTGCGCAGTGCTCGGCCTGCTGTTGACGCGCCAACTCGGCTGGGATGCCAGCGCCCAGGCCAGCCTGTTGCGCGCGGAACTGACGATGAATGTGGCCATGGCAGACCTGCAAGCGCAAATGGCTGAACAAGGTGAGCCGCCGACCGCAAAACAACTCGAACACATCCGCGCGCACCCGCAGGGGGCCGCGCGTTTGCTACAGCAGGCGGGTGTGACCGACACGCTGTGGCTCGACACCGTGGCCGACCACCACGAACGCGACGATGGGCAGGGCTACCCGCGGGGCCTCACGCCCGTGCCCGAAGCAGCGCGGGTGTTGCGCAGTGTCGATGTCTTCATGGCCAAGATCAGTCCGCGCGCCAAGCGGTCTGCCATGACGCCGCAGAACGCTGCACGCCAGCTGTTTCAGCAGGATGGCGGACAAGCTTTGGGCACGGCCTTGATCCGCGCCATCGGCGTGCATCCACCGGGCACCCTGGTGACCCTGAAGAGTGGCGAAATCGGTGTCATCAGCCGTCGCCCGCCGGGCGCGGCATCGCCCCTCGTGGCCACCCTGACCGACACGCGCGGCGTGCCCTCCACCGCAACCCATCAGCGCAACAGCGCCTTGGCGGAGTCGGCCGTGGTGACTGCCCTGGCCGACGCGCCGGGCTTGCCCAAGATCCTGCCCGAGCGTGTCTACGGCATGATGCTCTTGTGATGCCCTGGCGGCGCGAACGGCGCCGCCAACCCGCTGTAGGCCTTGGCCAGGGGCGCTGCGTAGTCGCCGAGCTTGCTTGTGCCCAGGCCCAGCGTCACCAGGCGCTCGGCGAGATTCACGGCCGCCCCCACGCCATCGATGACAGGCACACCCAGGCGTTGCTGCAGGACATGGCCCAACTCGGCCATGCCGGCACAACCAAGAACGATGGCACCGCTGCGGTCGTGCACGAGTGCTTGTTGAGCGCATGCCAGGATGCGCTCAACCGCCTGCCGCGGCGTGGCGTCCACAATCAGGCCTCCCCTCACACCCTGCGCCGGGCGCCGGGCGCCGACAAGCGCGGCGTCTGAGCAGCCCGATCCGATGTTTGCTTTCTTCGAGCGCCGCATCCAGCCGACGGCCCGGCCCGGCACCGCGCCACCCCAAGGGCTGATGGCCTTCTACTGGCACTTCGTGCGCCAGACCAAGGGCCTGTTCGGCGCGATGTTCGTCACCGGCCTGGTCGTCGCCCTGATCGATACGCTGATCCCTGTCTTCATCGGTCGGCTGGTGCGGCTGATGGAGAACAGCGACCGCGCGGGCGCCCTGGCCGAAGCCGCGCCGATGCTCATCGGCATGGGCTTGCTGGTGCTGCTGGGGCGGCCCGCCGCCTTGCTGATGGACAGCCTGGTGCGCAACAACGCCGTCGTGCCTGGCGTCACCAGCCTGATCCGCTGGCAAAGCCACTGGCATGTGGTGCGGCAGAGCTGGCCCTTCTTCCAGAACGACTTTGCCGGCCGCATCGCCAACCGCGTGATGCAGACCAGCAACGCCGTGCGCGAGTGCGTGGTGTCGAGCATTCGCGCGGTCTGGTACATCGTGGTCTACGGCCTGAGTGCGCTGGTGCTGATGAGCACGGCCGACTGGCGGCTGGCGATCCCGACGGCCCTGTGGTTCCTCGGCTACGTCGTGTTCCTGCGCCACTTCGTGCCGCGCATGCGCGATCTGGCCAAGACCAGCTCGGAGCTGCGCAGCCTGGTGATGGGCCGGGTGGTCGACAGCTACACCAACATCCTGACGGTCAAGCTGTTCGCCCGTGCCCGCGACGAAGACCAGTACGTGCGCGACGTCATCGACGAGCACACCGGCGCCATCGCCGCGCACATGCGCCTGATCACGACCTTCATGACCACGCTGTCGGCACTCAACGCGATGCTGCTGGTGAGCACGGCGGCCATCGGCATCACGCTGTGGGGCAGCGGCCAGGTCGACGCCGGTGTGGTGGCCATGGCGGTGCCCTTGGCATGGACCATCGCCAACGTCGCCGGCTGGGTGAGCTGGGAGGTGACGGGCATCTTCGAGAACATCGGCGTGGTGCAGGAGGGCATGGAGACGATTGCCGTGCCACACGGCATGGCCGACACGCCCGGTGCGCGCGAGCTGGTGGTGGCGCCGGCGCCGCTGGGCGGCGAGATCCGCTTCGAGAACGTCACCTTCACCTACGGCCGCAGCGACGGCAAGCGCGTGCTGGAGAACTTCCAGCTTGTCGTCAAGCCGGGCGAGCGCGTCGGCGTGGTCGGGCGCTCGGGCGCGGGCAAGAGCACACTCGTCAACCTGCTGCTGCGCTTTCACGACATGGAGCAAGGCAGCCTGCGCATCGACGGCCATGACGTGCGCGAGGTGACCCAGGAGAGCCTGCGCGCCGCCATCGGCCTGGTGACGCAGGACACCTCCCTGCTGCACCGCTCCATTGCCGCCAACATCGGCTATGGCCGGCCGGGCGCCACGCAGGAGGAGATCGTCACCGCAGCCCAGCGCGCCCAGGCCCATGAGTTCATCCTCGGCCTGCAGGACTGGAAGGACCGCACCGGCTACGAAGCCCATGTCGGTGAGCGCGGCGTGAAGCTCAGCGGCGGGCAGCGCCAGCGCATCAGCATCGCCCGCGTGGTGCTCAAGGACGCGCCGATCCTGGTGCTGGACGAAGCCACCAGCGCACTCGACAGCGAAGTCGAGCTGGCCATCCAGGAGCAGCTGCTCGGCCTGATGCAGGGCAAGACCGTGATCGCCATCGCGCACCGCCTGTCCACCATCGCGCGCATGGACCGCCTGATCGTGCTCGAGCAGGGCCACATCGTCGAGCAGGGCAAGCACGCCGAGCTGATCGCCCTGGGCGGCCACTACGCCAAGCTGTGGGCGCACCAGAGCGGCGGCTTCCTGGCCGAGGCGCCGATGTTGGAGCCGGGTCAGGCCGACCCGGCCGAAGACGGCCCGATGGACGAGATGCGCGCCGAGGAGCGCGCCGAGCCGGACGTCGACAACGAGCCGCCAGCAATCCGGGTCTGAGCCGGGACGTCAGAGCCAGCGCTTGCGCCTGAGCGTCCGTCGCACTCGCTATCCGCGGGTACGGCATCATCGCGGCCCATGCAGGACCCCACCACAGTAAACGCAAGCCCGCCCGGTACGGCTCGCGGTGACTGGGTCGGCGGCGCGGTCACCGCGTTCGTGATGCTGGCGGTCGAAGGCAGTTACGGCCTGATTGCGCTGGCACCGCTCGGGCCAGAGATGGCCGCCACCGGGTTCTTGTGGGCCGTGTTCGCGGCGGTCATGGTCAATCTGGTGGCGGTGGCCTGTCGCGCACAGGGCCCGATGTTGAGCGGCCCGACCTCGGCGCTGTCGCTGCTGGTGGCGCCCCTGTTGGCCGGGTTGATGGTGACGCCCGCTTTCCAGACCGCCGCGGGCGCGCCGGACATGGCTCGCCTGCTGGCTTTCCTGGCCCTGGGTGTCGCCCTGGCGGGACTGCTGCAGATCGTGATTGCCGCCGCGGGCCTGGGCGCCGCCATCCGCTATGTCCCCTACCCGGTGTTTGCGGGCTTCATGAATGGCGTGGCCGTGCTGACCGTGTGGGCCGTGATGCCGCACGCGCTGGGTCTGGCGCCCGCGCAAATGCACGACGGGCTGGGTGCGGTCTTGTCGCAAGCCCATCCAGCCACAGCCCTGGTGGTCTTTCTGACCGCCTGGCTGGCGGTGCGCCCGCCGCGCTGGACGCACCGCTGCCCCTCCTTTCTTCTGGCCTTCGCCGCCGGCACCCTGGCCCATCACGGGCTCGCGCGCCTGCTCGGCGCCCAGGCGCTCGGCCCGCTCCTGGGCGAGAAACCGCTCGCGCTGCCCGACGCGGGCGTGTGGATCGCCATGGGTCGCTTGCTTCAAGATGGCACCGTGCTCGGCTTGGCCTGGCCGCTGTTGCAGTTCTCCGTCGTGCTGGCGCTGATCGCCAGCCTGCAGTCACTGATGACCCAATCCGTCGTCAACGGCATGATGCAGACGCGCCACAGCGCGACACGTGAGCTGTTTGCGCAAGGCCTGGGCAACACCTTGGCCGGACTGCTCGGCGCCCTGCCCAGCGCGGGTGCCGCCGGCCGCAGCATCGCCAACATCCGCAGCGGCGCCTCGGGTGCGAACTCACGCGTCGCCTTCGCCCTGGGCTTGCTGCTGGTGCTGGGATTGGCCGGCGCACTGCTGCGCTACATACCGCTGGGCGTGGTCGCCGGGGTGTTCCTGGCGGTGGCGCGCCGCCTGGTGGATGACTGGTCGCTGCGCGCGACGCGCGTGCTGCTCACCGACCTGGTGCGCCGGCGCGCGCCGCCACGGGCCCTGGCCACCAGCTTTGCGGTGATGTGCCTCGTCGCTGCAGCATCGATCTTCCTGTCACTGGCGCACGGCGTGGCCATCGGCGTGGCGGTGTCCATGCTGATGTTCATTCGCAGCAACAGCCGCGACCCCGTGCGCGCCGTGTCCTTCGGCGACCGGCGGCGCTCGCTCAAAGTTCGCGGTCCGCTGGCCACCGCCTGGCTGGGCGAGCACGGCCGGCGCATCGCCCTGCTGGAGCTCGAGGGCCCGCTCTTTTTCGGCACCGCCGACGCCGTGGCCAGCCGTCTTGAGTCACTCGCCGCCGCCGCCGACCAGATCGTTCTCGACTTTCGCCGCGTCAGCGAAGTCGATGCCACCGGCGCGCGCATCTTGATGCAGGCCGCCGACGCCGTCAGTGCGCGCGGCAAGCGATTGCTGCTGGCCTCGTTGACGCCGCACGACGCGCGCCTGCGCGTGATCCGCGAGATGGACCTGCACCACCGCCTGCCCAACACCCACATCTTCGCCAATGTCGACCTGGCCCTCGAACACGCCGAGGACCGTTTGCTGCAACAACTGCCCCACGCCAGCGAAGCCGACTTGGTCTTGACCTTGGCTCAAACCATGCTGGGACAGGGCCTGAACGAAGACCAGCGGGCGCACCTGGCGGCGATGCTGGTCCCGCGCCACGTGGCGCGCGGCGACGCCGTGTTCCGGCGCGGCGATGCGGCCGACAGCCTGTACGTGGCCCTGCGCGGGCAGATCGGCATCTGGGTGCCCCCCGACAAACCGCACACCGGCGACCGAGGCCACCGCCTGGTGTCCTTCTCGCCCGGCGTGATCATTGGCGAGATGGGTCTGCTCGAGAACCGGCCCCGCTCGGCTGACGCGCTGGCGGAAGACGACGTGGAACTGCTTGAGTTGCCCCGGGCGGCCTATGACCGCCTGGCGTCCGAGCGGCCCGACATCCTCGGCCGCATCTTCCTCAACCTGAGCCTGCACCAGTCGACGCGCATGCGGGCGCTGACGGACGAGCTGACTGCCGCGCTGGCGCGGCGCTGAGGCCGCGCCGTGGCGGCCGCGCTCAGGCCGGCTGCAGCTTGAAGCGGCTCACCGTCGCCATCATGGCCTGGGCCTGCTGGTTCAGGCTCTCGGCGGCCGCCGCCGATTGCTCCACCAGCGCGGCGTTCTGCTGGGTGGCGCGGTCCATTTCATTGACGGCCTGACCGACCTGCGCAATGCCGTTGGTTTGCTCGCGCGTAGCGGCCTGGATCTCGGCCATGATGTGGTTCACGCGCTGGATCGCGCCAACGATCTCGGCCATGGTGCTGCCGGCCTGGCTAACCAGGGCTGCACCGGTGCCCACTTGCTCGACGGACGCACCGATCAAGCGCTTGATCTCGCGCGCGGCACCGGCCGAGCGTTGTGCCAGGCTGCGCACCTCAGCCGCCACCACCGCGAAGCCGCGACCCTGCTCGCCCGCGCGGGCGGCTTCGACGGCCGCGTTGAGCGCCAGGATGTTGGTCTGGAACGCGATGCTGTCGATCACACCGATGATGTCGGCGATCTTCTTGCTGCTGGCGTCGATGCCGTTCATGGTCTGCACCACGTCCTGCATCACGCTGCCGCCCTTGCCAGCCACACCGCCCGCGCCGCTGGCCAGCGCGGCCGCCTGCACCGTGCTTTCGCTGTTGCCGCGCACGGTGGCGGTGAGCTGGTCCATGGTGGCCGCCGTCTGCTCCAGGTTGGCGGCTTGTTGTTCGGTGCGGTTGGACAGGTCGGCCGTGCCCATCGAAATCTGCTGGGCTGCGGTGGCCACGCCCGAGGCGTTGCTGTGCACGCTGGTGACCATGTCGCACAGGCTGTCGTGCATGGTCTGCATGGCAGCAATCAACGCCGAGGGTTCGTCCGTGCCGTCGAAGCCGACGCGGCGCTCGACCGGTTGTGTCAAGTCGCCGCCCGCCATGCGCAAGGCGCAATCGCGGGCGTAGTGGATAGGCCGGGTGATCGAGCGGCTGATGAACCAGCCGGCCCAGGCGGCGAAGGCTGCGGCGGCAAGGGCCACCAGCGCGATCGTCCAAGTGCCGCGCTCGAAGCTCGCATTTGTTAGGGCCACGCGATCGGCACTGGCGCGCTGCTGGGCCTCGGACGCCGCGTTCAAGGCCTTCAGCCAGGCGTCGTTCAACGGGATCATTTCACTCATCAGCAGCGTGCGCGCATCATCGTCGCGCTGACCCAGCGCCAGCGCCAGCACCTTGTCGTTCACGGCGCCAGCCGCCTGGGCGCCGGCTTCGGCCGCGGCCCGAAGGTCCGCGTCCTGGGGCGTCGGCGCGAACGCCTGAAGTTTGCGCCAGGCGCCGTCGTAGGCTTCGCGGGCCTTCACGATCTTGATTTGCTCGCGTTGCTGGGCTTCCAGGTCTTCCAGCAAGATGATGGTGCGCACCACGCGGTTGGTGATGTGAACCTGCTGGCGCATGGTGACGACAAGCTCGTTCTTGACGTTGTTGACCTTCGTGATGATGTCGACGTCGCTCTTGAGGCTGCGCATGGACAGGATGCCCGCGGCAGCGGCGATGCCGATCAAGGCGACCATGGCGGCAAAGGCCATTCCGAGGCGGGTGCCGATCCTGGTGTTCGAGATACGCATGGAGACTTCCCTGGTGATCTCGCGCGCCTCTTGAAGGGCATCGCCCGGTCCAAGATCGGCCGGGGCGGTCAGCGCAGATGCTGGACTATCTGCGGTTCAAGCACGCGCCAACGCCTGAACAGGGGCTGGAACTCGCGCCACTTCGCTGCGAGACCCTCCTTGCGGGTCGCTCCACTGCGCTCGCAACCCCCGCCAGCCAGCGCCGACGAGGCCTGCGAAAGCGGCGCAGTTCCGCGCGGCCGCGCCCGCCCCCCCCGCTGGGGCTCAGGCGCTCGGCAGCTGAATGCGCTGGCCCGCGGCGCAAAGCTCGTCGATCAGGCGCATCGCCATCGCCCCCGGCGCGGAGTAGGGATCGAACTCGGGGTGCTGCATCAGGATCATCGGATCGTCGGCGCGCAACTCGACATGGGCCATCGACCAGGCCGCGAAACGCCGGCGTTCCACCTCCTGCAGTTGCAGCAGGGTCACGTCCTTGTGCCGGCTGTCGACCGCGATGCGGCCGAACAGGTGGTTGACGTCGCTGCGCTCGCCTTCGAGCAGCTGCAGGTACAGGCCCTGACCCTGACACAGGACACCGCCGATGCCACGCTTGGCGTTGTACGCCTGCGCTGTGGTCAAGATCGAGGCCGTGACCGTGGAGGTCTGCGGGCCCACCGCGCGGCTGACATAGAGCAATTGAATGTGCAAGGCGGGTCCTGGTTGGAGCGCCCGACGCGGCGCCAGACCCGACTGTGAACCAATTTCCCGCCGACCCGGCCTGCGCTTGCGCAAAAAGACCCTGGCGGGGTGTGCGTCCGGCTCTGCGCCCAGCGCCTGGGCTGCGATGATCGCGGTTTTTGCATCCTGTTGCCCCCATTGGAGACCCTCTTGCGACACCACCACACCCCCCTCGCGCTGGCCCTGCTGGCCGCCCTGATCGCGCTGTCCCTGCCATCGGCCGCCCAAGCGCCGGCCGACCCCCTGAAGGCCGCAGCCGCCGAAACCGGCGCCTTCGTCACCGACAGCGGCTTGGTCTACCGCGCGATGACGGAAGGCAAAGGCCCGCGCCCGACCGCCGCCGACACCGTCAAGGTGCACTACCGCGGCACGCTGACCGACGGCAAGGAGTTCGACAGCTCGATCAAGCGCGGCCAGCCCGCCGAGTTCCCGCTCGGCCGTGTGATCAAGTGCTGGACCGAAGGCGTGCAGCGCATGCAGGTCGGGGGCAAGACCAAGCTGACCTGCCCTTCGGCGATTGCCTATGGCGAGCGCGGCACGCCGGGCGGGCCGATCCCGCCGAATGCGACGCTGGTCTTCGAGATTGAGCTGCTCGGCATCAGCGGCAAGTGAAGCCGGGCGGGCGGCCAGCGCGGCCCGATCGGGCACACGCTCTGCGGCATTGCCCAAGGGCCCCGCTTCTGGCAACGTGGGATCTTTGTTAGGAGGCCGCAGGATGAAACCCGTTTGGATGGCAATGACGCTGGCCCTGCTGTGGGCCGCGCCGGGCCTGCGGGCACAAGACAGTCCCGCGGCGCCGCAGCGCCACATCGGCGCCGACACATTTGTGTTTGGTGGCTCGGTGCGCATCGATCAGCCGGTGCTGGGCGACCTGATCGCTGCGGGCGGCAATGTCGATGTCGATGCGCCTGTCGCAGGCGATGCAATGCTGGCCGGCGGCAACCTGCGCATCACCGCCAAAGTCGAGCAGAGCGTGCACGCCGGCGGCGGCCGCTTGATCCTGGATGCACCGATCGGTCGCAACCTGCGGGTGGGCGGTGGCCAGGTCGAGATCGGCCCGCTGGCGGCGATCGGCGGCAACCTCACCGTGGGTGGCGGGCAGGTGACGTTGCGCGGGCCCGTCAAGGGCAACGTCACGGTGGGCGGCGGCCGGGTGCTGATCGACGGCGTCGTCGAGGGCGATGTGGAGTCCTATGCCGGCACGCTCTCGCTCGGGCCCAACGCGCGCCTGGCCGGCAAACTGCGGTACCGCAGTGGCGACGAGGTGGTGCGCGACCCCGCGGCCACCGTCGCGGGCGGGGTCGAGCGCCTGCCGATGCCCGGCCGCGGAGCTGCCGCGCCCGCGCCCCCGCAGCGCGGCAGCGCGTGGGGCGGTGACGCCGAACGCGCCGGGCCCTCCTGGGTCTGGACGGCGGGCTTGATGGCCATCGCCGCCCTGCTCGTCGCCGTGTTGCCTGTCACGTCGATGCGCGTCGCCGACGGCCTGCGCACGCGTTTGGGTTGGAGCCTGCTGTGGGGCTTCATCGCGCTGGTGTGCATACCTGTTGCGGCCTTGATCCTGCTCCTCACCATCATCGGCATCCCGGTGGCCTTGCTGGCGCTGCTGCTCTACCTCGCGCTGCTGCTGGTGGGCTATGTCGGCAGCGCGATCGGCCTGGGGCAATGGGCGCTGGGCCGTCTGCGTGCCGACGCCGCGCAGCGCACCGGCTGGCGCGTCGTCGCGGCAATGGCCGCCGTCTTCCTGCTGGCGCTGCTGGGCCGCGTGCCCTTCATCGGAGGCTTCGTCGCCCTGCTGGCGGTGGTGGCAGGCATCGGCGCGATTGGTCTCCTGCTCTCACCCCGCCGGGCCGCAGCCGTCGCCGCATGACAGTCACGTTGGCGCCAAGCAATAACGACTTTGGCCTGAGCGTGCGGCCGGTGTGCAAGCGCCGTCGACCCGCTACACGGGCGCCATGACCAGCGAGCCATGCCCCGCCTGCCAGCATTTGAATGCGCCGCAGGCGCATCGCTGCGGCGCTTGTGGTGTCGACCTGGGTGCCTGGGATGCGCTGCCACGGCTCGTTCTCACCCTTCCCAAGGCCGACTCGGTGGGGGCGCTTTGGCTCCGGGACCTGCGCCAGCCTGCGGCCGAGCTGCGCCCTGTCGAAGTACCGGACACCCTCTCGTTGTCCCTCACGCTGCGCGACATCGCGCTGACGCCGGGACCGTCGGCCGCCGTCGAGGCCGCGGCAATGGCGGTACCGATGCCGCAGGACAACGCTGCGCCGACTGACGATTCGGCCTTGCGCGCAGAACGCAAAGCCGCCAAGCGGGCGGAGGTGCGCCGCGCCCGGCTGCGTGACACCGCCTCCGCCCACGGGCCCGCGTCGGTGACGCCCGAGGTGTTGGTGCTGGCAGCTGATGACGCGTCCAGGGAGCCGCTCTGCGCGCTGCTGCGGGGCTTCGGCTTCGGCGTGCCTGCCGTGGCCAAACAATCGGCGCCGACCGTGGCGCGACCGATCGTGGCCGTGTTCGTCGACATCGACGTCGAGATCGCGGGCGGGGGCGACGGCATCGATCTGTGCCAACAGATCCGCGATGCCGACCGCCGCCGCGACGCACCTGCCCCGCTGCTGGTGCTGGTTGCGGGGCGATTGCGCCCGGTCGAGCAGGTGCGCGCAAAGCTGGCGGGCTGCGACGAGATTCTGCTCAAGCCCGTGACGCGGGGCAGCGTCGCCAGCGTGCTGGACGGGCACGGCATCGCTCTGCCGTCGGACGCACGCCATCTCTGAGGCTGCGCACCTGCCCTCTGGAACACGGCGTCCCGACATCGACCCGGCCTGCACGCTTGGTCGTGGCGGCACTGGCCTGCATCCGCGCGGCGATGGCTTCTGATACGCAGTTGGGTTCAACAGCATCCATCTGACCGTGGCCGATCGACCCATGGCAGTCGTTCGCCCGCGCGTGCGAGCAATTGCGCGAGATCGGGAAGGCCGGGGGCAGTGCGCAGTTGGGGGCGAGCCGATAGTCCAGGCCGGGGCCGCCCGGTTCCCGCCGCAGCGAAATCAAGGGGGAGCCCAGGGCGCAGCCCAGGGCGGAGGACATTCGCAGAGGCGGGCGCCCGGTGGCCTCGGCCGGCGCGGTCCACGAACGTGCGGGTACCAAGGTTCGCAAGCCGCGAGCCGCCTTTCGTCCGCACACGATGGAACGCGACTCGGTATGAGATCGATGTGTTCACCGCCGGCGTTGCGATCAGCCGGGCCCGCCACGCCGCTGCTCGCGCAGCATGAACAAGTAAAGGCTCTCGACCTTCTCGCGTGCCCACGGCGTGCGGCGCAAGAACTTCAGGCTCGACGACACGCTCGCGTCGCTCTGGAAGCAGCGCAGTGGCAACTGTTCCGCCAAACGCGGCCAGCCATAGTGCTCTGACAGCCGGGTCACGATCGTCTCGAGGGTCAAGCCGTGCAGCGGGTCGCGCGGGTGCGGAGGTGTGGGCGCGCCGTCGGACATGCACCCATTCTCACCCTCGCCGAAGGCGGACCCCCTGGGCGCCGTTGGTGCCGTCGATGCCGTTGGGGCTCAAGCTCGCGCGGCAGCGGCCTGGCACAGCGAGTCGCTCAGCCTTCTTCAACCGCGAAGCGCAGGCCGGCCTCGCGCTCCAGGCGCGGCACCAACGCCAGGCCCAGGGCCGCGGCGGGGGTCCAGATGCCTCCGGGTTTGGCGCGTGCCTCCTCGCGCAGGCACAGCGCGGCCTCGGTGATGAGGCGCGAGGTGGAGCCGTAGCCCGGGTCGCGCTGGCCCTTCACGCCCAAGCGCAAGGCGTTGCCTTCGGCATCATGGCCGACAAACAGCAGGTCATAGAAGCCGGCTTCGCGCTCCTCGCGCGAAGGGCCTTCGCCCGGCTTGGGGCCGTCGTCACTGGCGAGCGAGTTGTCGGCGGCCACGGCCTGGGCCATCTTCTCGCCGGACTCGCCGGGGCCGGTGATCAGCATCTCGTCGTAGACGAACTCGCGGCCCCAGGGGTGGCCGAGCAGAAAGTGGCTGCGGTGCACGTTACGGGTGTTGATGGCGGCCATGATGAAGGGCGCGCACCACTGGCCCAGGGCCTCGTCGAAGAGCGGCTTGTTGCCCGAGGGCTGGCGTGGGCCTTCGAACCCCGGTGTCAAGGAGAACGCGTTGCGCAGCAACGCGAGCACTTGCGCATCGCTCGCCGCGGCAGCGAGCGTGGCCTTCAGGCTGGCCGCCGTGCCGCCGGAGAAGCGGCCCTTCATGCGGCGCACGCGTCCACGCACGCGGCTGGCGGGCCCGCCGTGGCGCGCCGTGAATTCGCGCTGCAACACCAACACGCCCAGGTCGAAGGGAATGGAGTCGAAGCCGCAGGCGAACACGATGCGTGCGCCGCTGGCCTTGGCGGCCGCCTCGTGCGCGTCGATCATCTGGCGCATCCAGGCGGGCTCGCCGCAGAGGTCGACATAGTCGACACCGGCGTGGGCGCAGGCGGCCACCAGCCCGCTGCCGTAGAGCTGGTAGGGCCCGACGGTGCTGAGCACCAGGCGCGTCTGCGTCATCAGCGATGCGAGGCTGCCGGCATCGTCAGCGTCAGTCACGACCAGCGGCGTTTCGGGCGGGGCGCCGAGTTCGTCGCGCACGGCCGCGAGCTTGGCCAGGCTGCGCCCACCCATGGCCCAGCGCAGGCCGCTGCCGTGGGGATAGCGCTGCAAGAGGTACTCCACGACCAAGCGGCCGGTGAAGCCGGTGGCGCCGTGGACGACGATGTCAAAGGGGCGATGGGGCATGGTGTGCTCGGGGGTCGGGACCAGGGGGAGCGCGCATTGTGCCCAGACGCGTGGGCCAAGCCGCCGTCGGCCTGCGGTGCCTGCGGCGACGCCGTAGCCAGCCTGCCCTGCACCGGCGTGCCGCTTCAGAGGAAGCCGCGCTCCCGCAACAAGGCTTCCATGTCGGCGGACCAGTCGGCGAAGCGATCCGGGTCGTACTTGATCTTGCTGGTGTAGTACTGCGCCAATGACTCGATGCCGTGCTCGGTCCACAAGGCCGCCATCTCCGGGCTGCCGTCCATGTAGCGCGCCTTGCCGCGCCGCTCCCGTTCGGTGAAGCGGGCTTCGATGTCCGCTGCGCTGGGGCGTTGGTAGCGTTCTTCATGGATCCAGGCCGCAGGCGGCAAGCGGTCGCGCTGCCCCGGCGCCTCGGCGGGCCAGCCCACCACCAGGCTGGTCACAGGCAGGCAGTTGGGCGGCAATTCCAGGTAGTTGGCGATGTCGCGCATCGAGAAGAGCGTGGTACCCATGTAGCAAATGCCCAGGCCGTGGCTTTCACAGGCCAGCGCCACGGTCTGGGACAGGATCATCGCGTCATAGCCCGCCACATGCCAGCTCATGAAGTCTGCGAAGCCGGGCCTGGCGCCGCGCAAGGCCAGCCACTCGCGCGTGCGAAAGCTGTCGGCGCAGAAGGTCAGCACCAGCGGTGCTTGCAGCACCATCGCTTGGTCACCATGCAGTTCGCACAGGTGCGCTCTGCGCTCGGCCTGCTGCGTCTTCACCACCGAGATCATGTTGAGATTGCCGCTGCTGGACGAGCCGTGCAGGGCCTGTTCCAGCAAGCGGTTCATCAAGCCATCGGGCAAGGGGTCGGCCTTGAACGACCGGATCGACCGGTGCGCCTGCATCAATTCGGTGAAGGCGCGGGCTTGGTCCATGGTGCGGCAAGGTGGGGTGGGTCAAGACCCGATCATCGCAGGGCCGCGCCGCGGCGCAGGCCAAGCGCTGCGAGTTCCAGCGAAAGCGTCGGCCGGTCTACAACGCGTGTTCGCGACGACTGATCTGCCATGGGGATTGAATGTGGGTGAGCCCTGATCTGCGGGCCGCTTTGACCCTTCCCGGAGCCCCCGGACTCAGCTGATCACAGCGGCCCTGGGCACCGGGCCGCCTGAACGGTCACGGTTGGGTAGCGTCAGGCCGCGGGCCGGAGCAGGAGGCGGCGCGCGCACCTGCAAGTCCAGGTGCATGAGCCTCTTCTCGATGACCGGCTGCTCCAGGATCACCGCAAGAATCTCAGCTCACCGCCGCAGTTCGGGCAGTGCGCCATGTCGAGATCGAGCACGGTCTTGAGCAGCTCGGCCCAGTTCAGCCGCACCGGGCGGTGGTGCGCACAGATCGCCTCGCACTTGGGCGGTACAGCGTGGTTTGCCGGCCACCGCTGTCAATGAAAATCTCTCGAACTCGTCGCCAGGTTGCCGAGCCACGGTGTCACGTCCACCAGCCGGCGCGCGATCAGGTGCGTGCTGCCGTCCTTGGCCTGCCACTGCCCGGCCACGGCCAAGAGGCGTGAACGCAGCAGCGCCGTGCGCTGGCGTTCGCGCACATGGCGCCAGACGATGATGTTGACGCTGCCGGTTTCGTCTTCGAGCGTGACGAAGATGACGCCCTCGGCGGTCTCGGGCTGCTGGCGCGATCGCCGGCTCGTGGCACTTCATCTACAGGCTGATGTAGGCCAGGAGCGCAAAACTGTAGGCGTGGCTTTCAGGGAAGCCGTATTCGCCGAAGCCGCAGATCTGTTTGAAGATGGCGTCGGCAAAGTCGGCGTCTTAGCCCTTCTTGGCCATGCCGTCCTTGATGCGGGTTTCGAACTGGTCCACGTGCCCATCGCGCCGCCACGCGGCCATCGCGCAGCGCAGGCCGTCGGCCTCGCCGGGGGTGAAGCCGGCGGCGATGACGCAGATCTGCATCACCTGTTCCTGGAAGATCGGCACGCCCAGGGTGCGGCCGAGCGCAACGTCGAGCGCGGAGTAGCGCGAGGGCTCTTTGCGGCCAGCGGCGGCTTCGTCGGACTGCGCGCCGCGGGGTGGGGCCAGCGGCATCTTCAAGAAGGGCGGTGCCCCTGGGGATTCGTGGGGACGGCGATGTCCGGCGCGCCGAGCACCAACGCTCGCTCGAGCGCTCACCTGTCGTCATGGCGAGGCCGCCGCCTATGGTCGCAGGCGGCGGCCTCCTACACGCCAGCGCACGATGCTGCCCGACACTGATTCACGTTCGATGAACAGATGGAGCGCTGTCGGTGGCGCGATTCGAGGAAGAACACACCATGTTGGAAATCGCCGTCGATCAGAGCCTCGACGTGTCGCTGTCGGGCGCCGCGGGTCAAGCCGGACTGCTGAAGAACATTTGCCGTGGGTTGCCGGCCACTGCTGGATCCAGGCGAGAGTCCGTCTACCGACGGCCCTAGCTGGCGAAACAGTCCGAGACGAGAGCGACCCCCGATGTCTGCGCGATTGGATCTCCCGAGCTCGGCCGGCACTGCGCCCGACGCCGCCGCGGCGTTGCCGATCGGAAGCCAGATCGAGGCCTACACCGTGCTTCAGGTCCTGTCCGAGAGTCGCTACGGCTTCGTTTACCTGACCCGCGACGACCGGCTCGGCACCACCCGCGCACTCAAAGAATTCATGCCGCGCAGCCGCCTGCTGCGCCTGTCGGATGGCAGCGTGCGCCCGGGTGACGTGAGCGATTCGATCGCCACCTCGGTCGCCCGCATGGCCTTCATGGGCGAAGGCAATGCGCTGGCCGCCGTCCAGCACCCCTGCCTCGTGCAGGTGCTCGCAACAATACCGGCGCATCGCACGCTGTACCGCGTGATGCCCCTGGTCGACGGCGTCAGCCTCGAACAGCACTGTCGCAGCCGACTCGAGCCGCCGACCCTGGCTTGGGTGGCCGGCTTGGTCGACAACCTGCTGCAGGCGATGCAGGCACTGCATTTGCGCGGCCTCGCGCACGGCTGCGTGCAAGCGCAGCAGGTGATGGTCCGCGAATCCGGCCAGGCACTGCTGCTCGGCTTTGCCAGCGTGGCGCGTGAACTCGACAATCTGCCGTCGGCGCCGTGGCAGTCCGCGGCGGCGCCGCAGCGCGCGCGCCACTCGCAGCCGAACCAGGCTGACGACTTCCCTGCGTTGGCGGCCACCGCGTACTTTGCAGCCACCGGCCTCACCGTACCGACACCGCAACAACGCAGCGCCGGTGCGGTGCTCGATCTGCGTCAAGCGCTCTCCAGCCTGCCCGAAGGGCCGGGTGACACGGCACAGCGTCGTCGCGGCCTGATTCAGGCCCTCGAGTGGGGGCTGGCCCGGACAGAAGAGTCGCGACCACAAACCGTTGCCGAGTTTCGGCGCCTGTTGTCCGGCGAAGTACCACTGCGCTCGCTCGGTGCGGAGCCGGCGCCGCGCTGGGTAGGCGGCGTGCCACAGGCGCCAGGCGAAGAGCTCGACGGGTTGACTTCGCAGCCGACACCGCTCGATGAAGGTGGGCAGGCGCTGCGTGCTATCCCTCCCTTTGCAGTTCCTGTTCCTGCGGCCGCGCCGTTGGCCGAGCCGCCGGTTGCGGCGTCGCCATTCGATCGGGTCGAGCCCTCCTGGTCCGCGCCCGATCAGCAGCTCGACCTCGTTGCATCGGCGCCCGCTCTCGCGCCCGACCCGCCCCTGGCCTTCGACCCGGCAGACACGCCGGTGCTCGAACCTGCCTCCGGCCCTGACGCGGCCGACACGGCAGAGCGAGACACCGGCCCGTTCGTCGCCAGTTTCGCGCCCCGCCGCCCGAAGCGCTGGCCGGCTCGCGCCCTGGCCGCCACGGTTCTGCTGGCGGCCGGTGTCACAGCAGCATGGTGGTACCCGTCGACGCCGAGCGGTGACCGCTTTGCGCTCGGCATGCTGACAACGTCACCGCCGGCGATTGAACCCGCAACGGCCGCTGCGATACGCGCTCCTGAGCCACCGGCGCAGCCGAGTTCCCCCAGTGCTCCCTCTGAAAGCACGGCGCGCGCAGCAAACACGCCAGCGGGCAACAGCAGTTCCGAAACCGCCTTGCCCGCGGCTGACGACGGTGCCGCCTCGGGCGGCGTGCCGGCCACGGTGGTGGCTGCGCCGCCAGTCACCGATGTCGCGCCTGGCAAGGCTGCGGCGCTCCCGGCAGCACACTCGAGCGCGGTTCGCAGCGCGTACACGAATCCGCGCACTGGCACGCCCCCGACTTCACGCAGCAGCAGCAGCAGCACAGCGCCGCGGCCCGCGGCGGCGGCGCGCAGCGCCGGCGTGGCTGGTGGCGCGGGCATCAAGCGGAAAGCCCGCCTGCGTTCGCTGCTGGCTGTGTGCGGTAACCGAAGCCAGGTTTCGCTGGCCTACTGCATGCAGCAGCAGTGCGCGCTCCCGCAGTTCCGCGCGCACCCGCAGTGCATC
Organism: Burkholderiales bacterium; assembly: GCA_031379365.1. GTDB lineage: Bacteria > Pseudomonadota > Gammaproteobacteria > Burkholderiales > Burkholderiaceae_C > CADEEN01. The sequence goes on along the minus strand of JANNFB010000040.1, from coordinate 3,690 downwards.
GAAGTGCGCAACAGCGGTTAACCGTTCGAGCCAGGCTGGCGCCGCCGCGCCCCGATGCCACGTCGAGCGTGACCCTGCTGCCGCACGTTCGAGTCGAGCGCGCGACTGCGGCTTCGGCCATGCGATCAACGGGTGACGAACGCGACCCGCTTGGAGTGACCACGTCCGACCGCAGCCCTCAATGAAAATCTCTCGAACTCGTCGCCAGGCTGCCGAGCCACGGTGTCACGTCCACCAGTCGGCGCGCGATCAAGTGCGTGCTGCCGTCCTTGGCCTGCCACTGCCCGGCCACGGCCAAGAGGCGTGAACGCAGCAGCGCCGTGCGCTGGCGCTCGCGCACATGGCGCCAGACGATGATGTTGACGCTGCCGGTTTCGTCTTCGAGCGTGACGAAGATGACGCCCTTGGCGGTCTCGGGTTGCTGGCGCATCGTGACGATGCCGCAGGCCCAGGTGGCGGCGCCGTCTTGGAGTTGCGCCAGTTGATCGGCGCTGCGCCAGCCGCGTTGGTTCAGGCGGCTGCGCAGGAGTGCCAGCGGATGGCGGCGCAGCGTCAGGCCGGTGGCGGCGTAGTCGAGGGTGATGGCTTCGCCTTCGGCGGCCTCGAACAGATCGGGCTGTTCGTGGGCGCGCTCGACGATGGGGGCGTTGGCGAGCAGGGCTGTGGTGTCGATGCGTTCCTGGCCGGCCGCCGCCCAGAGTTGGCGGCGGCGGTGACCGGCCAGGGATTGCAGGGCATCGGCCTGCGCCAGGGATTGCAAGTCGCGCGCGTCGAGCCCAGCGCGGCGCGCCAGGTCATCGACGCTGGCAAAGCCCTGCACGCGGCGCGCTTGCGTGATGCGCTCGGCGGCGGCTTGCGTGAGCGAGCCGACCAGGCGCAGGCCCAAGCGCACGGCGGGGTGCACGGTGCCCCGATCATCCTGAGCTTGTCGAAGGACAGGCTCAAGGTGAACGGGCGGTGTTGGATGCTCCAGCGTGCAATCCCAATCGCTCGCGCCCACATCGATCGGCCTCACCTCGACGCCATGCCGCACGGCGTCTTGCACCAGTTGCGAAGGCGCATAAAAACCCATCGGCTGCGAGTTGATCAGCGCGGCCAGGAAGATCGCCGGCTCGTGGCACTTCATCCACAGGCTCACATAAGCCAGGAGGGCGAAGCTGTAGGCGTGGCTTTCGGGGAAGCCGTATTCGCCGAAGCCGCAGATCTGCTTGAAGATGGCGTCGGCGAAGTCGGGGTCGTAGCCCTTCTTCGCCATGCCTTCCTTGATGCGCGTCTCGAACTGGTCGACATGGCCGTCGCGCCGCCATGCGGCCATCGCGCGGCGCAGGCCGTCGGCCTCGCCGGGGGTGAAGCCGGCGGCGATGACGCAGATCTGCATCACCTGCTCCTGGAAGATCGGCACACCCAGGGTACGGCCGAGCGCAACGTCGAGCGCGGGGTAGCGCGAAGGCTCTTTGCGCCCGGCGGCGGCTTCGTCGCGGCGCTTCAAATACGGATGCACCATGCCGCCCTGGATTGGACCGGGGCGCACGATGGCGACCTCGATCACCAGGTCGTACAGGCAACGCGGCTTGAGGCGCGGCAACATGCTCATCTGGGCGCGGCTCTCGATCTGGAACACGCCCACGGTGTCGGCTCGGCGGGCCATCTCGAACGAGGCGATGTCGTCCTGCGGGATGTCCTGCATGCGCCAGCGTTGGCCGTGCCAGATTGTCATCAAGTCGAGCGTGCGGCGGATGCAGCTCAGCATGCCCAGGGCCAGCACATCGACCTTGAGCAGGCCGAGTGATTCGAGATCGTCCTTGTCCCACTGAATCACGCGGCGGTCTTCCATCGCCGCGTTCTCGATCGGCACCAGCCGGCTCAGCTTGCCCGCGGCGATGACGAAGCCACCGCTGTGTTGCGACAGGTGGCGCGGAAAGCCCTTGATCGTGGCGATCAGCTCCATCCAGCGCTGGGTGATCGGCGCGGCGGCGTCGATGCCGGCCTCGGCCAAGCCCAGGGCCAGGCGCGTGGGGTCATCGAACCAGTGCACCGAACGCGCCAGCGCGTCGATCTGCGGCTCGTCCAGGCCCAGGGCCTTGCCGGTGTCGCGCACCGCACCTCGGGTGCGGTAGGTGCTGAGCGCGGCGGCCAGTGCGCAGCGCTCGGTGCCGTACTTGGCGTAGATGTACTGGATGACTTCTTCGCGCCGCTCGTGCTCGAAATCGACATCGATGTCGGGCGGCTCATCGCGCTCCTTCGAGATGAAGCGCTCGAATAGCAGCGTGGTGTGCATCGGGTTCACTTCCGTGATGCCCAGGCAATAGCAGACCGCTGAGTTCGCCGCCGAACCACGCCCCTGGCACAGGATGCCCTGGCCGCGTGCGAAGCGCACGATGTCGTGCACGGTGAGGAAGAAGGCTTCGTAGCGCAGGGCTTGGATCAGGCCCATTTCTTTTTCGATCTGCGCCAGCACTGAAGCAGGTGTTCCTTGCGGATAGCGCTCCTGCGCACCGAGGACGGTGAGGGCACGCAGGTGGGCGATCGGCGTGCTGCCCTCGGGCACCAGTTCGGCCGGGTACTCGTAGCGCAGCTCGCTCAGACTGAAGGCGCAGCCCTCGGCGATGCGCATGGCGGCCTGCAACCACGCCGGCCGGTACAGCTGGGCCAGGCGCAGGCGCGAGCGCAAGTGCTGCTCGGCGTTGCGCGCCAAGGCAAAGCCGCAGTCGGCCAGCGGCGTCTTCAGGCGCACGGCGGTCAGCGTGTCCTGCAACGGTTTTCTCGAACGCTGGTGCATCAACACATCACCCGCGGCCACCAGCGGCAAACCGGTGTGGCTGGCCACGGCATCGAGGCGTTCGACGAGCAGCGAGTCGTCGGCATACAGCAGCAGCTCGACGGCGATCGCCGCGCGCTCGGCAAACGTGGCTTGAAGCCAGCGCGCCTGCGCCAGCAGCAGCGCGGGCGGGTCATCGCGGCGCGGGATCAACAGAGCATGGCAGCCCGGCGCGCCTTGCAATGTGCCACTGTCGAGGTCGCGCACGCCCAGGCGGTACTGCCCCTTCGCGCAGCGCAAGCGGGCCCGCGTGATCAGCTCGCACACATCGCCATAGCCTTCGCGATGGCGCGCGATCAACACCAGCCGGCAGGCGGGCGTGGCGCCCTCGCCTTGCACATCGAAGACGCTGCCGATCAGCAGCTGGATCGGGTTGCCGGCTTCGTTCTGCCGCTTGGCCTCTTCATGCGCGCGCACGACGCCGGCAACGGAGCATTCATCGGTGATGGCGATCGCGGCATACCCGAGCTGCGCAGCGCGCGCGACGAGTTCTTCGGGATGCGACGCACCTGTCAGGAAGCTGAAATTGGAGCGACAGTGCAGCTCGGCATAGGCCGGCAGGCGCTCGAGCAGCGGTGTCGGCGGCGGTGCGAGCGGCGGCTGCGGGCGCTGCGCCTTGGGATGGGTGGGTTGGGGCATGGCTCATCAGCTCGCTCGCCGGCCTTGCACGGCGCGCCAGCGGTCTCTGCGGAGTCTTCGCTTGGCTTTGCTTTGGATCGCTTTGGCGGCGCTCCACCCTGCCGGGTCCCGGCCCGGCGGCCCGGTAACTTTGGTGCCCGCATAACTTCGCTGCGCGAAGTGAGCGGACCCCCGCTTCGCGAACATTTGCGGCCCCAAATGAAAGTCACCAAAGCAAAGGGGCTCAATGCAAC
>JANNFB010000035.1:0-6836 GCA_031379365.1 Burkholderiales bacterium | reverse complement strand
GCGCCGCCGACGGCCATCAGGTAGGCGCTCTGGTGTTTCTTGATCGCTTCGATGCCGGTGGGGCCGCGCTCGGCCTTGCCGATCATCGAGATCAGCCCGGTCTCGCCGAGCATCATCTCGGTGAACTTGTCCATGCGCGTCGCCGTGGTCGGGCCGGCGGGGCCGACGACCTCGTCGCGCACCGGATCGACCGGGCCGACGTAATAGATGACGCGGTTGGTGAAATCGACCGGCAGCTTCTCGCCCTTGGCCAGCATGTCTTGGATGCGCTTGTGCGCGGCGTCGCGGCCGGTGAGCATCTTGCCGGACAGCAGCAGCGTATCGCCCGGCTTCCAACTCGCGACCTGGGCCTTGGTCAGGGTGTTCAGGTCCACCTTCTTGCTCTTGTTGTAATCGGGCTGCCAGTGCACGTCGGGCCAGAGGTCCAGGCTCGGCGGCTCAAGGTAGGCCGGGCCTGAACCGTCCATCTCGACATGCGCGTGGCGCGTCGCGGCGCAGTTGGGGATCATGGCCACGGCCTTGCCCACGGCGTGCGTCGGGAAGGTCTTGATCTTGACGTCGAGCACGGTGGTCAGGCCGCCCAGGCCCTGTGCGCCGATGCCCAGGGCATTGACCTTGTCGCAGAGCTCGACGCGCATCTTCTCCAGGTCGGTCTTGGGGCCGCGCTGCTTCAGGTCGAACATGTCGATGTCGTCCATCAGCGCTTCCTTGGCCATCGCCATGGCCTTTTCGGCCGTACCGCCGACACCAATGCCGAGCATGCCCGGCGGGCACCAACCGGCGCCCATCGTCGGCACGGTCTCCAACACCCAGTCGACCAGCGAGTCGCTGGCTTTCAACATCTTGAAGTTGCTCTTCATTTCCGAGCCACCGCCCTTGGCCGCGACGCCGACGCCGAGCTTGTCGCCGGGCACGACCTTCATGCTCACCACCGCGGGCGTGTTGTCCTTGGTGTTCTTGCGCGTGAACAGCGGGTCATCGACCACCGAGCCGCGCAGCTTGTTGTCGGGATCGAGGTAGGCGCGGCGCACGCCTTCGTTGATGGCGTCGTCAACCGTGCCATCGCCCTGGCCGGCAAAGCCCTCCCAGCGCACGTCCATGCCCGCCTCGAGGAAGACGTTGACGATGCCGGTGTCCTGGCAGATCGGGCGCTTGCCTTCCGCGCACATGCGCGAGTTGGTCAGGATCTGCGCGATCGCATCCTTGGCCGCCGGGCCTTGCTCGGAGGCGTAGGCGCGAGCCAGGTGGGCGATGTAGTCGGCCGGGTGGTAGTAGCTGATGTATTGCAGCGCGGCGCGCACGGTTTCTATCAGGTCGTCGCGGCGGATGGTGGTGGTCATGGCGGTCGCGGAGTGATGGCGAACGCAGATTGTGCCGTGAGGCGTGCATCCGATTGGCTGGGGCCGGCGTATGGAGCTGTCAGACCCCAGGGCGTTTGTCTCCGAGGTCCTTCAGAGCCCCTGTCATTCACGTCCCACCCAATCGACTCACCTCAGGAAAGCACACCATGACCTCCACCTCCCGACTGTTGCGGCTGCTGCCGCTCGCCGCCGCGGCCACTGCGGCCCTCGCCAGCATGACCCTCGTGCCAGCACAGGCCTCGAGCCACCGCGAAGCGCCTTTCATCGCCACCCAACCCAAGGTCGACGGCACCGACTTCTATCTGTTCGGCAGCTACGAGACGGGCCGCGCCGATTACGTCACCGTGATCGCCAATTACCAGCCGCTCCAGGCCCCCTACGGCGGCCCGAACTACTTCCAGATGGATCCGAACGCGTTGTACGAGATTCACATCGACAACGACGGCGACGCCAAGGAAGACCTGACCTTCCAGTTCCGTTTCAAGAACAACTTCAAGAGCCTCACGCTGCCGGTGGGTGGCAAGAACGTCGCCATCCCCTTGATCCAGGCGGGCCAGGTCAGTGCCCCGAACGCCGCTGCGCTGAACGTCAACGAGCAATACACGGTCGACATCGTTCGCGGCGACCGCCGCACCGGCACGCGCGCAGCGATCACCAATGCCGCCGGTGGCAGCGCCACCTTCAACAAGCCGGTTGACAACATCGGCACCAAGACGATTCCTGACTACGCCGGCTATGCCGCGCAGCACATCTACAACGTCAACATCCCGGGCTGCGCCATGCCGGCCAAGTTGTTCGTCGGCCAGCGCAAGGAGGCCTTCGCGGTCAACCTGGGCACCATCTTCGATCTGGACAACGCGCCGCTGGCCGTGATCACCAACCCGGCCTTGATCAATGCCCTGCCGAACACCATCGACGACGCCAACGTCTCGACCCTGTCGATGGAGATCCACAAGAGCTGCCTGACCAAGGGCAGCGAGACCGTGATCGGCGGTTGGACCACGGCCAGCCTGCGTCAAGGCTCGTTGCTCGACCCGACGCCGAGGAAGGGCTTGCAGACGACGGCGATCGTCGGTGGCGCCTGGACCCAGGTGTCGCGCCTGGGCATGCCCCTGGTCAATGAGGTGGTCATCGGCCTGCCCGACAAAGACCGCTTCAACAGCAGCAAGCCCAAGGACGACGGCCAATTCATCGACTATGTGACGAACCCGACACTGCCGGCCTTGATCGAGGTGGCGTTTGCTGCGCCGGGCATTGCCCCGACCAACTTCCCGCGCAACGATCTCGTCACCACCTTCCTGACCGGCATTACCGGCCTCAACAAGCCGGCGAACGTGGTCGGCTCGGAGATGCTGCGTCTGAACACGGCGATCCCCGCCGTGCCCTTCGCGCAGCAGAACCGCCTGGGCGTCGTCGGCGCGATTCTGGCGGGTCAGGCTGATCGTGCCGGCTACCCCAACGGCCGCCGGCCCAAGGACGACGTCGTCGACATCTCACTGGTGGCGGTGATGGGCGGCTTGTGCATGGCCAACGGCACCACCAATGCGCTTGGCTTCGGCGCGGCCTGCAACCCGTCGGCGGTGCCCCTCGGCGCCACGGCGTTCACGCTGCACGACGCCGTCGACCAGGCCGTCGTGCCTTTGCTGCCGGGCTTCCCCTACTTGTTCACGCCGACGCCCGGCGCGAAGTGAGGAGGGCAGCATGAAACGCAATCACAGTTTCTGGCTGCCTGCGGCGCTGGCACTGTCGCTGGCCGCCTGCGGCGGTGGCAGCGACCCGGCGCCGGTCGATCCGCTCGCAGAGGTGCCCGCCAGTGCCAGCCAGTCGACGGCCGGGATGGCCAGCTACATGGGGACCCTGGCGGCAACGCCAGCAGAGACTCGCGAGCCACTCGCGGTCCAGGCGTTCAGCCCACCCAAGCCGGACGACAGCGAGCCTGAGCCGGTGAGCTGAGCCCGGATCACTGCCCTGCAGCGCCCGCCAGGATCACTTCTGGCGGGCGTTTTCCGTGGGCGAATCCGCCGACCCATCGTGCGCGGATCAACCAAACCACCGGCTCGTGCGTTGCAGTGCGGTCGCGGCCCCGACCGCAGTCCAAGGAGACCTGAATGCAACGAGTGATTCGCTTCGCAGTGCCCGCGCTGGTGCTGGTGCTGCTGACGGCTTGCGCTGGCAACCGCACCAACCGCGTCAATGAGCCGGTCTACAGCCCGTCGCGCTCGGCTGCACCCGCGCCGGCCAACGTGGCCTATGGCGTCGTGCGCAGTATCGAGACCAGCAACGTGAGTGGCGACGCCGCTCAGGGTGGCGGGGCCGTGATCGGCGGCATCATTGGTGCCGTGGTGGGACGCCAGTTCGCCGACAGCAATCACGGCAAGAACGTCGGCACGGTGGCTGGCGCGGTGGGCGGCGCGCTCATCGGCAACGAGGTCGAGAAGAACACGCGCCGCGAGCAGCAAGGCGTTCGCGTCAACGTGCAACTCGAGCAGGGCGGCGTGCGCAGCTTCGAGTTCAAGAGTTCAGGCGACTTGCGTGTCGGCGACCGAGTGCGTATCGAAGGCAATCAGCTCTACCGCCTCTGAATTAGAATCGGCACGATCAGGAACCTACAAGAGCGCGGAAGGCATGTTGGTTATGACACCGCGAACTAAGGGCACCGTGACCACGGTGTAGTCGTCCGCGTTCGTCTGCCCCCAGCCCTTCCCCCTGTTGTGAAAAGCGCGGTCACGAACCGCGCTTTTTCTTTTTGTCGGAGTTTTTGCGATGATCTCCATTCAACTGCCCGATGGCTCGAAGCGCGAGTTCGCGCAGCCGGTGACGGTTGCCGAAGTGGCCGCCTCGATCGGTGCGGGCTTGGCCAAGGCCGCGCTCGGCGGCCGCGTCGACGGGCGCTTGGTCGATACCAGCCACCGCATCGACGCCGACGCCCAGTTGGCCATCGTCACGGACAAGGACGCCGACGGGTTGGAGTTGATTCGCCATTCGACGGCGCACTTGTTGGCCTACGCCGTGAAGTCGCTGTTTCCGGAGGCTCAGGTGACGATCGGGCCGACGATCGAGCATGGCTTCTATTACGACTTTGCCTACAAGCGCGCGTTCACGCTCGATGACCTGGCGGCGATCGAAGCCAAGATGACAGCCCTGGCCAAGCTCGACGAGAAGGTGGAGCGGCGGGTTCTTCCGCGTGACGAGGCGGTGGCCTTCTTCAAGGCCCAAGGCGAGCACTACAAGGCCGAGATCATCGAAGGCATTCCCGCCGACCAGGATGTGTCGCTGTACCGCGAAGGGGCGTTTGAAGACCTGTGCCGCGGCCCACACGTACCGTCCACCGGCAAGCTCAAGCACTTCAAGCTGATGAAACTGGCCGGCGCCTACTGGCGTGGCGACCAGCGCAACGAGCAACTGCAGCGCATCTATGGCACGGCCTGGCGGAGCAAGGAAGAGTTGCAGCAGTACCTGACGATGCTCGAGGAGGCCGAGAAGCGCGACCACCGCAAGCTCGGCCGCGAACTCGACCTGTTCCACATGGAGGAGACGGCGCCGGGCCTGGTGTTCTGGCACCCGCAGGGCTGGACGGTCTGGCAGCAGGTCGAGCAGTACATGCGCGCGGTGTACCGCGATAACGGCTACCTCGAGGTCAAGGGGCCGCAGATCCTGGACAAGCACCTGTGGGAGAAGACGGGCCACTGGGACAACTACCGCGACAACATGTTTGTCACCGAGTCGGAGAAGCGCGAGTACGCCCTCAAGCCGATGAACTGCCCGGGCCACGTGTTGATCTTCAACTCGCAGATGCGCAGCTACCGCGACCTGCCGCTGCGCTATGGCGAGTTCGGCCAATGCCACCGCAACGAGCCCAGCGGTGCTTTGCACGGCATCATGCGCGTGCGCGGCTTTACGCAGGACGATGGCCACATCTTCTGCACAGAGGACCAGATCCTCGATGAGTGCGTGGCCTACACCGCGTTGTTGCAGAAGGTCTACAAGGACTTCGGCTTCTCGCAGATCATCTACAAGGTGGCAACGCGGCCCGACAAGCGCGTCGGCTCCGACGCGCTGTGGGACAAGGCCGAGTTTGCGGTGATGGAGTCGTTGCGTCGCTCGGGTGTCGACTTCGTCGTTGCGCCGGGCGACGGCGCCTTTTACGGTCCGAAGATCGAGTACACGCTGAAGGACGCCCTTGGCCGCCCCTGGCAGTGCGGCACGATGCAGGTCGACTTCAACACCGCCGAGCGCCTGGGGGGCGAGTACGTCACCGACACCAGCGGTCGCGCCAACCCGGTGATGCTGCACCGGGCCATCGTCGGCAGCCTGGAGCGCTTCATCGGCATCCTCATCGAGCAGCATGCCGGCGCCCTGCCAGCCTGGCTGGCGCCGACCCAGGTGGCGGTGGCCTGCATCACCGAAGGGCAGGCTGGCTACGCTGCGGAAGTCGCGAAAACGCTTCAAAAACAAGGGGTTAGGGTCCGCTTGGACGCCCGAAACGAGAAAATCACGTATAAAATCCGTGAGCATTCAGTGCACAAAGTCCCGTTCATCCTGGTCGTAGGCGACAAGGAGAAGGCCAACGGAACCGTTGCAGTGCGCGCCCGGGGCAACCTGGATCTCGGCGTGATGCCCCTCGAATCCTTCGCTCAGAAGCTCGCGGCAGACATCGACGCCAAGGTCTAGCGAACAACCCAGGCGCGTTTCGTTTTTTGTCCGGGCGTGTTGCCTTCACGCCTGCATAAAGGTTGCCACCATCGCTACGTTCCTTGACCGCCGCACGCCCAACGCCGAGCGCAAACACCGACTCAACCGAGAAATCATGGCGCCCGAAGTGCGCTTGAACGGACCAGAAAACGAGCCTTTGGGCGTGGTCAGTATCCAGGAGGCCTTGCGAATGGCCACCGAACTCGATGTCGATGTGGTCGAGATTTCGGCCACCGCGGTGCCCCCGGTCTGCAGGTTGATGGATTACGGCAAGTTCAAGTACCAGGAGCAGAAGAAGGCGGCTGAGGTGAAGAGCAAGCAGAAGGTCATCGAGATCAAGGAAGTCAAGTTCCGCCCGGGCACCGACGAAGGCGACTACAACATCAAGATGCGCAACCTGCGTCGCTTCATCTCCGAAGATGGCGACAAGGGCAAGGTCACCTTGCGCTACCGAGGCCGGGAGATCACGCACCAGGACATCGGCATGCGCTTGCTGGAGCGGATTCGCGACGAGCTGTCGGATGTGTCGGTGGTTGAGAACATGCCCAAGTTGGAAGGTCGCCAGATGATCATGGTGCTGGCGCCGAAGAGGAAGTCATAGGTTTTTGAAGGATTCGCGGCGTCGGTCTGGTCACCGGCGCTGTTGAAGAGAAGCCGTTGCAGGCCAACCAAGCACCGCTCACCGCGGTCGCCTGCAGGGGTCACAAAGAAGGAGCAGTGATATGCCCAAGATGAAGACCAAGAAGAGCGCGGCCAAGCGGTTTCGCGTGCGTCCGGGGGGTA